>NZ_RZTC01000211.1:0-4573 GCF_004023165.1 Mesorhizobium sp. M7A.F.Ca.MR.176.00.0.0
GTCCGAGCGTCAGCGGCAGCATGGAGCGACCCTTGTCGAAGGCGAAGACCTGGGCGCCGGCATAGCGCCGGAACTGTGCGGCGATCAGCGCCAGCAGCGTCGACTTGCCCGACCCCGTCGGTCCGAACACCAGCGTGTGGCCGACGTCGTCCACATGCAGGTTCAGGCGGAACGGTGTGCTCCCGCTCGCGACCTGCACGAGCGGTGGCGAGCCGGGCGGATAGAAAGGGCAAGGCGCCACCGGGCTGCCCGACCAGACCGAGTTCAACGGGATGAGGTCGGCAAGATTGCACGTGTTGATCAACGGCTCCCGGATATTGGCGTAGGAGACGCCGGGCAGGCTTCCAAGGAAGGCGTCGGTCGCATTCAGCGTTTCAATGCGCGCCCCAAACCCCTCGGCCTGGATGAGACGGCGGATCGCCTCGCACTTTTCCTGAAGCCGAGCCTGCGCTTCATCGAACAGGACGATCACCGGCGTGTAGTAGCCGTAGGCGACGAGCTGGGAGGAGGCCTCGGCGATGGCGTCCTCCGTCTCGGCCACCATCATCATGGCGTCCTGGTCGACCGAGCGGCTCTGGGTCTGAAAGAGCTGGTCGAAGAACGGCCGCACCTTCTGCTGCCATTTCTTGCGGGTCCGCTCCAGCTTCTGCCGTGCCTCCTGCTCGTCAAGAAAGACGAAGCGCGATGACCAGCGATAGGTCAGCGGCATCAGATCGAGCTCGTTGAGGATGCCCGGCCAGCTCTCCGCCGGCAGGCCGTCGATTGCGACAACCCCGAGGAAGCGGTTCTCCACAAGCGGGGTCAGGCCGTGCTGCAGCTCGGCCGTGACCAGCCAGTCGAGATACATCGGGATGTCCGGCAGACGAAGAGGATGGTTTTCGCCTGTGATGCAGAAGCGGACGAACTGGAGCAGCTCGTCATAGCGGGCGACCCGAAATCCGCCTCTCTCGTCCGCCTCGCGCGTCGCCATCCGCTGAATGGAGACGACATTGCCGAGATATTGCTCGATCTCGCGGATCGAGGCGCGGAACGTGTCGAGCGTTGTCACCGCATAGGATGCCGATCGGCTTGCCGGATCGGAATAGACATAGCGTGCGAGGCCAGATCGCCGCGGCTCCGGCGGCCGCCACGTCAGGATGAGCGCATGCCGGCTCTCGAAGTGTCCGCTTTCTCGCTGGAAGTGGAGCCGTCTCTCGAAGTCGATGGCCCGCGTGACTGGGTCGGGGAAATGGCACTCAGCTTCGTCGGGGTAATCGGAAGTCGGCACCCGCACGGCTTCGACCTGGATCATCCACCCCGATCCAAGGCGCGCGAGAATGGTGTTGATCTGCCGCGAGACCTCGTTGCGCTCGGCGTCCGTCGAACTCTCACTGTCGGGGCCGGCAAAATACCAGCCGGCCATCAGCGAACCGTCCTTCAGCAGGATCACGCCGTTGTCGACGAGACCTGCGTAGGGAACGAGATCGGCGAAGGATGGTCCAGATTGGCGGAAAGTCTTGAGTGCGACCATGAGCGCCTCAAAACCTGCGCCATGGCGTCGATGTGGCCCGATAGTACGGCTTGTACGAGATGTGACGGATGTAAACCCGCCGCATCATGGGATCGGACTTCGCCATCATGCGAAGGGCCGCGACGGCGAGCAGCCAGATCGCGACGCCGAAGAGCGCGGCATACCAGGTCAGCACGACGAAGATCAGGATCACCGAAGCGAGGCCGGTAAGCAGAACCAGTTCCCGGTCTGCTCCCATGAGGAGGTTGGGGCGCGAAAGCGCTCTGTGCACGCGCGAGCGCGCGAGATTGGCGCCTGACTCAGCCATCGGCCCCCTCCCCTGCCGCTGCAATCGAGGCCTGTGACGGCGCCTCTCCGATCGAGGCGCCCGTAGCGCCGAACAGGGCGACGATCTGAGTGGCGCCGAGCAGGATGCCAGCGACGAGCACGACATAGACGAGCCGCCGCGCGAAGTCGTTGAGCTCGCCGCCGAAGATCAGCATGCCACCGGCGATCGCGACGGCGGCGAGCGCAATGAAGCCAGCCACCGGACCGGTGATGGACTGCTGGATCTGCTGCAGGGGAGATTCCCAGGGCAGGCCGCCGCCCGAAGAGGCAAGGGCCGGATCGGCCAGGCTGACGCAAGAAAGGGCGGCCAGCGCCGCAAAGGCCCAAGTGATTTGTGTCTTACGCGACATGGCTGTCCTCATCGATCTGGGCGTAGTGTTCGGTCCGGTATCGGGAGTTGCTGAAGCCCTCGACGTGGATAACCTCGCGGACCCGCCTCCCCCTCCCCGTCCGTTCGATGGAAACGACAAGATCGACGGCCTCTCCGATCACCTCCTGCATGGGTTGCTGGCTCGCTTCCGCGGTCAGCTGCTCGAGCCGGCGCAGGGCCGACATTGCCGTGTTCGAGTGAATGGTGGTGACGCCGCCCGGGTGCCCGGTGTTCCACGCCTTGAGCAGCGTGAGCGCCGCGCCGTCGCGGACCTCGCCGACAATGATTCGGTCAGGCCGCAATCGCATGGTGCTCTTGAGAAGCCGCGCCATGTCGACGGTGTCGCTTGTGTGAAGCGATACCGCGTTTTCGGCGGCGCATTGGATCTCGGCGGTGTCTTCCAGGATGACGATCCGATCGTCCGGCGCATTGGCGACGATTTCGGCGATAACCGCATTGGCAAGGGTCGTCTTGCCCGAGCCCGTGCCGCCGGAGATCACGATGTTCATGCGAGAGGCGATCGCGCTGCGCAGGACAGAGGCCTGCGCCTCGGTCATAACCTTCGACTTTACGTAGTCGCAAAGCGGGATCAGCCGCGACGCGCGCCGCCGGATCGTGAAGGCCGGTCCGGAAACGACGGGCGGCAGCAAGCCCTCGAAACGGTGCCCGCCGATCGGCAGTTCGCCGGAGATGATCGGCTGCTCGTCGTCGGCCTCGGATTGTAGCGCATGGGCGACGCTGCCGATGATCACCTCCGCCGCGGCAGGGCTCAGTGCGCCGGCCGGGGTGACGCCATGACCCAGGCGTTCGATGAAGAGCTTGCCATCGGGGTTGAGCATGATCTCGACAACCGTCGCGTCATCGAGCGCGACGCAGAGATGGTCGCCGAGAGCTTCCTGAAGTTTGCGGACGAGACGCGAATGCGAGCGGAGTTGGGTCACGCGGCGCTCCTGATCGGTGCGCCGTCGGAGATTATCGAACGGTAGCCGGGAGGACAGACCTGCTCAAAGCGCTCGCGATCGGCTGGAAGGCTTCCGGCAACCGCCATCGTGTCGCCGATTGCTGCAGGTTCGCCGAGCCGTCGCATCGGCCAGCCGGCACGTTTGAGGATCCGCTCGAAGCGGAGATCGGTCGCGGTGACGATCTCGCTGTAACCATTCGCCATCGACCATTCGATGATGCCGGCGAACAAGGTGCGTGTCACAAGATGTAATTGGCCCCCTTCCCTGCCCGCGGTCTGGGACGTGTCGACACAGAAGCGCGAACTTTCGACCATTTCTGGATGTGGGTTCAGAGAACCCTTTTCGAGCAGTTCGGGAAATATGTACTTGAGCATCGTCGGCCCGGAAGCCGGAAGAAGACGGGCGCAACCGGCGACCATCCCAGGCTCATTAACTGCCAGAACGTAGGTCGGCTTAAAATCATCGTAGCGATCGCGCTCTTCCCCCGCGGTCACAGAGACGTCCCATTCGAGACGGCCGCCGAACACCGCTGCGCGAAGACGGTACATCTGCTTCAGAAAATTTTGATGGCGGCCGTAAAGGTCGGGCGAGACGGTCAGTATCCGCATTATGATCTCCGCATGAACACGTCATGCGGAGACAAAACACCTCGTTGGGCGTGTGCCTACGTGCAGATTTGCAGCCGGTGATTCTGCCGAATCGACGGTCTAGCTACGGAAATTCGAGAGCAGGCAGGGGCTAAAGTGTTGATGAAGAGGTGCAAATCTGCATTTCATGCCCACGGTCGCGAACAGCGGGAATCGACCTAACTTACGGATAACCATTGGAGAATCCGGTCTGGGCGTGAATGGTCCCGCAACATGTTAACTTCTCATTAACCAAAAACGCCTTGCGGCTACCGTCGAATCGCACATAGTAATCACGCTTTCCTGCCATATGGACCCGGAAAAGCGTTATTCCCAAGTGGGGGCGGTGAAATTGAACGTGGCGCAGACTTTCGACCTCGACATAGACTTTGACGAGGAGATTCTCCAGCAGGGTGAACTCATCTCGGACAAGCTCAACATGCTGCGCCTGGAGCAGTATCCGCCGGATGCTGAGAAAGGCCTTCGGCTGTTTTCCTCGGCCGAGGTTGCCGATTTTCTTGGCGTGACGCAAAACCATATCAAGAAACTACATCTTGAGGGAAAGGGGCCGGAGCCGCTCGTATCACAGTCCGGCCGCCGCTCGTACACGGCGGCGCAGATGATGGAGTTGCGCGCCTTCCTCGACAAACACGGCAGAACTGATTTCAAGCGCTATGTGCCTCACCGGCGCGGCGGCGAAGGCCTTCAAGTTATCTCCGTTGTGAATTTCAAAGGTGGGAGTGGAAAGACAACCACCACGGCCCATCTTGCCCAGTAC
>NZ_RZTC01000212.1:0-4532 GCF_004023165.1 Mesorhizobium sp. M7A.F.Ca.MR.176.00.0.0
ATCGTGGGGCGATGGGGGACCTGTACCGCTGCAGCGGGGCCACGAGCAGCGACTCGAGCCATGCGCCACGCTGCAGGACCTCGATTTCGGGCCAAGCCTCGAGCCCGCAACTCGCCTTGCTTCTCGGAAATCATAAGGCTTTGTGGGGCGGTTAAGCAGCGCGATATGGCCGCGGCGATACGAAGTTTTCATCTTTACCCTGTTCAGACGGTCAGGCTGCCTTCGCCGCCGGCTTGGCTGCCTTGACATGGGTTATACTGCGGCGACCGTCGACGCCGATCGGAACGTCACCGTCAACCGTAGCGCGACGCACAACCCGGTGCTGGTCGCCATAGTCGTTGACCGCATAATGCTGGGTAGCACGGTTGTCCCAGATAGCGACGTCGCCTACTTGCCAGCGCCACCGCACGGTATTTTCCGGGGCAGTGACGTAGGACTGGAACACCTCATGGAGCTTGGCGGAATCGCTCTTGGAAAGGCCGACGAGGCGCTGCACGAAATTGCCGAGCAGCAGCGACTTCTCCCCGGTTTCCGGATGGACGCGCACGACCGGATGCTCGGTCTCGTAGATCGTCGATGTGAAGATTTCCTCGAAGTGCTTCTTCTCTTCGGCTGTGGCGCGCGGGCGCACGGCTGTGTAGTCGTAGGCATTGCTATGAATAGCCCACAGATTGTCCGCCAATATTTTGAGCGGCGCCGGCAGATTCTCGTACGCGGCGTGCGTGTTGGACCAGATCGTGTCGCCCCCCGTCGCCGGAATGACGACGCCACGTAGGACCGAGAATTTCGGATAGGCATCGACGAAAGTCACGTCGGTATGCCACTGGTCTGCCCTGCCACCGCCACGGCCGGAATCGAGATTGAGAATTGAGGCCGTGCCGGCTGCCGGCCCCTGCGTGGGATGAGGTACAAGGTCACCCAGACGCCGCGCGAACAATTCCTGCTCCGCATCGTCGAGATGCTCCTGGCCGCGGAAGAAGATCACCTTGTGTTTTAGAAGAAGCTGGTTGATGGCTGCTATCGCTGCGTCCGAAAGGTCTCCGCCAAGGCGGACGCCTCTGATTTCAGCTCCAACACGGCTGATCAGCTGTACAACGTCGGAGTCAGGAATGGTCTGGTTGACAAGGACTGGATTGCTCATGGGGATCTCCTGATTGATCTTGGAAGGGGACAGCAAGTCACATCCGGCCAGCGGATGTCGCGCGGCGTTGAAAGTCTCATCGCGAGTCAACAGAGCTATTGAACAAGATAATCGACTTAAACATAGAAATAATGTTCCAAATTAAACTGGCTCGACGAAAGAGCCGTCTCCGTTGCTCCGGTCTCGGTGTTGAGTTCTCTCTGGGCAAGGAAACGGCGCTAGATGGGGGTTTGATGGTGCAAGATCCAGCGCCGGATCAGGAAGGCCATCGCGGAAGCAACGGATCGCCTTGCTAGTGGACGCCTGGACCAATCTGCTGCTGAGGAGCTGCCGCCCATTCTCCGTTATCCCGCGAACAATTCTTTGTACCCTGTCGTCACCATCCAGTTCGCCCGATCGAGATGGCTTCGCGCGGCTTTGCGGGCGCGCTCCGGTTCCTGTACCGGATCGATGCCGAGGATCTCCTGCGCCATCTCCTCATAGCTGGCATCATCAGCGGCCGCATCCAGGAACCTCAGGTACAGCGTGTGGTGCTGCTTATCGTACGTGGTCAGGCTGTCGGACCATGGCACTTCTTCCTGGATTGCCGGTTTCGTTCCGACTTTCATGGCAGTTCGGTACTCCATCATTATTTCAGTGGGATATTCCTTCGACAGGTTAGCCAAAGCAGACAGCAATCATAGTCCTAAATGACAATCCCTGATCTCTCCGCAAATGTCCCGGCGCGGCCGTGCTTCGGGACAGCTTCAGTATTCTGCCGCCCAGCCCAGGCGCAACGGCGGCAGATCCTCGAGTTCCCTCCGTGTGGACGGCGTGGGCGCGAGGCGCGGCAAACTTGCAGCGATGCCGAGATGAACGAAATTCATTAGCGCGCGTCCAAGCTCTCAATCGCTGCGCAGTATCTTTGCTTCGAGCGCGGCTGCCACAAAAGCACGCCGAGCGACTGGTGGATGAGCCTCACCTCGCAACACCTGCAGACAGGCGTCCATTGCTGCCTTGCGCTTCGCGGTCTGACGATGGAGATGCCGCAGCAGGATGTTGGACGCGTCATTGACATCGAACACGACACGCTCCGAACTGTGACGGCTGACTTGAACAACGACTGGCTTTTCAAATCTGCTCGAGCCGGTCATCACTCCCCCTCTACACCCAGCGGCGACAGCCTCGCTCGCATTTATTTCCTTAGCCGAAAGATCCGGCTGCACCCTCGCAGCTAAACTTGGTCGCTGGCGTCCAAGAGATCGTCATGAGCGCTGTCTGGTTCATGTCGGGTGGCGGGGGATTGGCTAGCTCAATCTCGACAATGTCGCCTTGCGCCAGTGTCGCACAGTTTGTGGAGCCTACGCCTGCACCTTTCCGATGCCCGCCTTGCACGCAGCGATCCACTGCATGGCGGAGGTTGGGTCCTCCAATATGGCAACTCGCTTTGCAAAGCCGACAAAGGCATTGCTGGCAGCGTCCACCGGTATGTGCCCAGCATATGCATCACAACATGCCCTCAGAGCGGTCTCGTAGGTCAGGTCTCTGCGATCCTCGGGCCACTCATTGAGAAAATCGATAGCGTCCGCAAGACTGGCAATCTCTTGCACGATATAGCTGGCTCGTTTCACGAAAATGGGGCTGCTAAAAGCCTCAGCGTTCATTCGTTCCCCTCCACCTGCTCCATAGCCAATTTGCACGACCCGGGCCGCATCGACGCCCGCCGACCATTGCAGAAATGTGCTGTCAGGGCGATGACGATTCAAGAGGAAGAACATGCGTGATCTGCATCCTCGGTAAGCAGTTCGGCTGCGCATCACCGCGAAGTCCGGCGAAGAGGCATCTATCTTCCTTCCTGGCCTGATCTGAGGAGAACATACCCCCGGGTGCCGTCATTCTCTAACGGCGGATGAACCACACAAATTGAAAGGCCCCGTTTAACTGCCGAGCCACAGTATGACCGCCGCGAAGTGAGGGCCCGCATGAACTGCCCGATGACCGCCGACGCAACCTCGCAGCTTCGTGAGATCTGGCTGGCTGACACCATTTGCCAAGACATTCCTGATGCGGCGGCTATGCACGGAACTGAGCATCTGTTCAGGGCCACGGGTGTGCTATACGGCTTTGATGGCTATTGGTTCGATGTTGCGCCGGCGCTGGCTGCCGGGAAAGAGCTTTCCATCCTATGCGTATCTGCCGGGCAGGCAACCGCATCCCGTGCGTGATCCCGCGGGACATAGCTACAATAGCGAAGCCATGCCGTCGGCGGCAGAGGCGTCGCTGGACTCAGACATATTCCTTTGGGGTCTCGACCTCTTCAACCATGGTTATTACTGGGAAGCCCATGAGGCGTGGGAGGGTCTGTGGCAAGTTGCAGACCGAGACGCTCCGCTTCGGACGCTCTTCAAGGGATTGATCCTGTTATCGGCGGCCGGTGTGAAGATCCGCGAGGGCAAGCAGGCGGCGGCGATGCGTCATGCCGGACGCGCCGCGGCGCTCCTTCGTCGGCTGAACACGGCGGATCATACCTTCGAGCGTGCGCTCGGCATGTCACCCGCAGCGCTCGCCGAATACGCAGAAGCCGCGGCACGGATCCCGGCAGCCTTGCAGGCGACAGCGCTCGGTCAGCCCCAACCCGTGTTTGACTTCATTCTCGGACCAAGCTCCGGCGGAAAGGCCGATCAGCTCGCAAAAAACAAACAGTCATCCGTAGAAGTCGCCGGGAATAGACCGGACCCGTTGGGCCAACGTCACTGACGAACGACGATTGCCAGGTTTCGTTCACCTGGCCGTATTTTCGTGTAGCGCGGATTTTCGTCACGTTGTTTTCGGAATTACAAAAGCTCAAGACGGCATGGCTGCATATCGGTTCCGGCGCCTGGCAGCGAAACGGTTTCCGGTGGGAACGCCTATTAGCAATGGCTTATGGCGATACTTATGCTGCCGAGACATTTATTGCCTTCAGCCACAACCATCACTATGTAGCAAGACTTCGCCTGCTGTCTTCAGGCCACCCGGAGAATTTCATGACAGAAGAAGCCGATCACAACCTCGACGCCCTCATCGAGCTTACCGCCGATGTCGTCTCAGCCTATGTCTCGAACAATCCGGTCCCAGTGGGCGATCTCCCCGCCCTGATCGGCCAAGTACATGCAGCACTGAAAGGAACGGCCGGCAGCGTTTCCGCAGAACAGCCGCAGGCTCTCAAGCCTGCTGTTCCGATCAAGAAGTCGGTGATGGCGGACTACATCATCTGCCTTGACGATGGAAAGAAGTTCAAATCGCTAAAGCGCCATCTGTCGACCCACTATGGCCTCACGCCGGACGAATATCGCGCCAAATGGGGCCTGCCGGCGGACTATCCCATGGTCGCACCGAATTACGCCGCTGCGCGCTCGGCCTTGGCCAAGAC
>NZ_RZTC01000213.1:0-4434 GCF_004023165.1 Mesorhizobium sp. M7A.F.Ca.MR.176.00.0.0
GATGAGGGCCGCCATCAAGAGCCTGAGCAGCGTCAGCCACCACGGGCTCTGCTGCGGCGTCTCCTCGCGCTTCAGCACGCGCGCCAGGATCTTCAGCGGCGGGAAGATTTCGGTCTGCGGCTTGGGCGGCGTCAGCCTGAGCAGCCACCAGATCACCGGCAGTGCCAGCAGGCCCCACAGCACCATGGGGGCGCCAAAGGAAAGCGGCAGCCAACTCATGCGACAGCCTTTCTTGGCCGATCGCCACCGGCGATCGTGCCGGCATGACTGCCGGCGGTCGGCCTGGCCGAGGGGCCATCAGCGGTCATCGCCATGTGCAGCCGCACCAGCGCGTCGGAGGCGAGCCGATCGGTGTGGTTGACGGTAAAGCTCCAGCCAAGCCGTTTGCACCAGGCCGCCAGTTCGTGGCGGCGGGCGGCGTAGAGCAGGCGATACTCATCGCCGAGCATTTCGGCGCGGCCGGCGGTCAGCTTGTCGCCGGTCTCGGGATCGGTGAATTCGGTGCGGCCGGCATAGGGGAAGGTCTCCTCGGCCGGGTCGGCGACCTCGATCAGGTGGGCACGCACGCCGTGGCGGGCCAGCACGTCGAGCCAGGCCATCGTCTCTTCGACCGGATCGAGGAAGTCGCTGACGATGACGATGTCGCAGAAGCGCCTGATGTCGGACAGGTCGGGTTTTGCCGGCAAATCGCCGGCATGCATCAACTGGGCGGCGATGCGTTCGGCGCCGTTGCGGGCGGTGAACGGGTCGGTGAGGCCCGGCCAGGCGATGCGCTCGCCGCTGCGCGACAACAGTTCGGCCATGGCCAGCGCCAGCACCAGCGCGCGCGATTGCTTGGAAACGCTGGCACCGGTCGATTTGTAGAGCATCGACGGCGAGGGGTCGGCCCACAGCCAGACCGTATGGGCGGCTTCCCATTCGCGGTCGCGCACATAGGTGTGGTCGTCGCGGGCCGAGCGGCGCCAGTCGATGCGCGAGGAATCACCCTCGACATAGGGCCGGAACTGCCAGAAATTTTCACCGATGCCGCGCTTGCGGCGGCCATGCCAGCCGGCGATCACGGTGTTGACGATGCGGCGCGCCTCGACCAGCAGGTCTGGCACAAGCGAGGCCCGCAACCGGCCACGGGCGAGCGCGTCGCGCGTCGCTGCCGGAGCCTGGACCTCGCCGATGCGCGGCATCAAATTCCTTTCACGAGTTTCGCTACCACGTCACGCACGCCGGTGCCTTCGGCGCGGGCGGCGAAGGTCAGCGCCATACGATGCTGCAGCACCGGCTCGGCCAGCGCACGGACGTCGTCAACCGAGGGCGCCAGCCGTCCGTCGTAAAGCGCGCGCGCCCTTGTGCACAGCATCAGCGCCTGGCTGGCGCGCGGGCCGGGACCCCAGGCGACGTTCTTGTCGGTCTCGGCATTGCCTTGGCCGGGACGCGCCGAGCGCACCAGCGTCAGGATCGCCTCGACGACGCTTTCAGGCACCGGCATGCGGCGGATCAGCGTCTGGATCTCCTTCAGCCGCACCGGCTGCAGGACGTTCTGGGCTTTCGCGTCCTCGATGCCGGTGGTTTCCAGAAGGATGCGGCGCTCTGCCTCGATTTCGGGATAGAGGATATCCACCTGCATCAGGAAGCGGTCAAGCTGGGCCTCGGGCAACGGATAGGTGCCTTCCTGCTCCAGCGGGTTTTGGGTTGCCAGCACGTGGAAGGGCGCCGGCAGGTCATGGCGGGCGCCGGCAATGGTGACGTGGTATTCCTGCATGGCCTGCAGCAGCGCCGACTGGGTACGCGGCGACGCGCGGTTGATCTCGTCGGCCATCAGCAACTGGGCGAAGATCGGCCCGGAAATGAAGCGGAAGGAGCGTTTGCCGGTCTCGTCCTGCTCCATCACTTCGGAGCCGAGAATATCGGACGGCATCAGGTCCGGCGTGAACTGGATGCGACGCGAATCGAGGCCGAGCACGATGCCAAGTGTTTCGACCAGTTTGGTCTTGGCGAGGCCCGGCACGCCGACCAAAAGCGCATGGCCACCGGCCAGCAGCGCCACCAGAGTACGCTCGACGACGCTTTCCTGTCCGAAGATGACCCGGCCGACCCCGTCGCGGATCCGGGAGATGTCGGCAAGCGCCTTTTCGGCCTCGGCGATCATGTCCTTTTCGCTGATAGGGCTTTCCTTGACCATCACGCTCATGCCGCATCGATCCTTGTGGTTGGAATACCATGGCTGGAACAACGGCTGCACCATACCATAAGTTGCCGCGATTCGGCCTCGCGTGGCGCCTATGTCGAAACTTAAATCACAGACTTAGGCTGACAAGCGCAACAACAGTGACTATTTCGTGACCATGACGGGACCCTTGGGACATCGTGAAGAAAGCCTGACGGATGCCACCGAGGCGCGTGGCCTCGAGGCGCTCATCTCGCGCGCCGCCCGTGCCGGCAAGGGCGCGGCACCCGTCGAACGCTGGAATCCCGACTTCTGCGGCGATCTGGACATGGAGATCAAGTCCGACGGCACCTGGTTCTATCTGGGCACGCCGATCGGGCGCATGCCGCTGGTGCAGCTTTTCTCCTCGGTGCTGCGCAAGGACGCCGATGGCAGGACCTATCTGGTGACACCGGTGGAAAAGGTCGGCATCCGCGTTGCCGATGCGCCGTTCATCGCGGTCGAAATGGACGTTTCGGGTAGCGGCGAAGCGCAGACCATCACCTTCCGCACCAATGTCGGCGATGTCGTCGAGGCGGGGCCGGAACGGCCGTTGCGGTTTGTCGACGAGAACGAGACCGGCGGATTGAAGCCCTATGTGCTGGTGCGTGGCCGCCTGGAAGCGCTGGTGGCGCGGCCGGTGATGTATGAACTGGTCGGGCATGGCGAGGAGGTCGAGATCGGCGGCAAGACGATGTTCGCGGTGCGCTCCAAGGGCGCCGTGTTCCCGATCATGCCGGCGGACCAGTTGAAGCGGCTGAGTGCGTGATGGACCAGGTGACGCCGGCGCCGTTTTCATCCGCGGATTTTCGCGCGCGTTTTGCCGTGCAGCCCGATGCGCATGCCGGCGACGATTATGGCGATCATCGCTTCAACCCCGGCCATCCGCGCCTCAACCAGGGCAAGGCGCTGCGCAATGCCGCGGTGCTGATCCCGGTGGTTGATCATGAGGGCGATGCGACGGTTCTCCTGACCAAGCGGGCTGAAAAGCTGCGCAGCCATTCGGGGCAGGTGGCATTTCCCGGCGGTACCATCGATCCGACCGATCCGAGCCCTGAGGCGGCGGCGCTGCGCGAGACTTCCGAGGAGATCGGGCTTGGCCGAGACCGCATCGAGATCATTGGCCGCATGCCCGACTATGTGGCCGGCAGCGGCTACCGCATCGCGCCGGTGCTGGGCATCGTGCTGCCCGGTTTCCAACTGACGCTCAACGCCGACGAGGTCGACGCCGCTTTCGAAGTGCCGCTGCGCTTCCTGATGGATCCGGCCAACCACAAGCGCGACAGCCGCATGTGGAACGATCTCGAATGGTTCTTCTACGACATGCCTTACGGCGACCGGCGCATCTGGGGCGTCACCGCCGGCATCATCCGTACCCTCTATGAAAGGCTCTATGCGTGAGTGTCTCGATCGCGGACAGGGCCGACTGGCTCGGCGACAAGCATCTGCAGCGCCTGCTGTTCGCACTGGCCGAAGGCGGTGAAGAGGCGCGAGTCGCCGGCGGCGCGGTGCGCAACACGCTGATGGGCCAGCCCGTCGCCGACATCGACATCGCCACCACCTGCCTGCCGGAGGAAACCCTCCGCCGCGCCGAAGCGGAAGGGTTCAAGGCGGTGCCAACCGGCATCGAACATGGGACAATCACCGTGGTTGCCGGCGGAAAACCTTATGAAATCACCACCTTGCGCGCCGATATCGAGACCGACGGGCGACGCGCGAAAGTGTCGTTCGGGCGCGACTGGAAGCTTGACGCCGAGCGGCGCGACTTCACCATCAATGCGCTCTATGCCGAGGCTGACGGCAGGGTTGTCGACCTGGTCGGCGGCATTGCCGACATCGAGGCACGCCGGCTGCGCTTCATCGGCGACCCGGAAGCGCGTATCCGCGAGGATTATCTGCGCATCCTGCGCTTCTTCCGCTTCTTCGCCTGGTACGGCGATGGACGGCCGGACGCCGAAGGGCTGAAAGCCTGCGCCCGGCTTAAGGAAGGGCTGTCCCAGCTTTCGGCCGAGCGCATCTGGTCGGAACTGAAGAAGCTCTTGTCGGCGCCCGATCCGTCACGGGCGCTGCTCTGGATGCGGCAGGCAGGCGTCTTGACCGCAGCGCTGCCGGAAAGCGAGAAATGGGGCATCGATGCCATCCATGGGTTGGCCAAGGCCGGGAAGGATCTGGGCTGGGCACCCGACCCGCTGCTCAGACTGGAAGCGATCGTGCCGCCCGATGCCGCTCGGCGA
>NZ_RZTC01000214.1:0-4424 GCF_004023165.1 Mesorhizobium sp. M7A.F.Ca.MR.176.00.0.0
CCCTCTGTCCTGCCGGACCTCTCCCCCTCAAGGGGGAAGATTGGCAGCGTCCGCGCCGGCTCTTTTTTTTCAACGTTGGAGATTGGCGAAGGTCGTGACAACAGCCAATCTTCCCCCTTGAGGGGGAGATGTCCGGCAGGACAGAGGGGGGCGCTTCGCGCCAACCTTTCAGTCATCCTAGCGCTCCTGCTTCAGTGCGCTTTCGTGCCAGCGTCGCAAAATGAGATGCGAAATCAGCGACAGCACGAGGAAGATCAAAATGCCGGTCAGCGAGATCAGGAACAGCGCCGCGAACAGCCGCGGCGCGTTGAGCCGGTAGCCGGCCTCGATGATGCGCGAGGCGAGGCCGGACGACTGGCCGGTGGTGCCGGCGACGAACTCGGCCACCACGGCGCCGATCAGCGACAGGCCTCCGGCGATCTTCAGCCCGCCGAGGAAATAGGGCATCGCCGCCGGTAGCCTGAGATAGCGCAGTTGCTGCCAGCGCGTCGCGCCGTTGAGCTTGAACATGTCGCGCAGATTGCGGTCGACGGAGTTGAGGCCAAGCGTGGTGTTGGACAGGATCGGAAAGAAGGCGACGATCCAGGCGCACAGCAGAAGCTTGGTCGTCTGGTCGTTCACATAGATGTTGATCAGCGGAAAGATCGCCACGATCGGCGTCACCTGCAGCACGATGGCGAAGGGGAAGAACGACATCTCCACCCATTTCGATTGCGCAAACAGCACCGCCAGCCCGACCCCGCCGATGACGGCCAGAGCCAGGCTGAGGAACGTGATGCGCAAGGTGACCAGCAGCGAGGAAAACAGCAGGCCGGCATCGCTATAGAGCGTCCACAGCACCACGCCCGGGCGCGGCAGGATGTACTGCGGAATCTCGTTCCAGACGCAGATGCGATCCCACAGCCAGATCGCCAGGATCATGATCGCCAGCGGCAGCACCCAGCGGCCGATCCGTTCGAACCGCTCCTGGCGCACGCGGCGCGCTTCCTCGGGGTCGAGTTCGAGCACGTGCTCGTCAATGGCCGTCATGATGCGCGCCTGCTGTTGAATTAATGGCCTTGAGCAGCACGTCGGAGGCCTGCCGGCAGAGGGCCGCATAGTGGGGCGAGGTGCGAAACGCCTCGTCGCGCGGATAGGAGGCCTCGATGGCGAGTTCGTCGAACACCCTGCCCGGCCGCGCCGCCATGACGACGACGCGGTTGGAGAGGAACACGCTTTCAAAGACGCTGTGGGTGACGAAGACGACGGTGAAGCGTTCGTCCTGCCACAGTTCCAGGAGATCGTTGTTGAGCTTGAAGCGGGTGATCTCGTCGAGTGCGGCGAACGGCTCGTCCATCAGCAGCACGCGCGGTTTGGTCACCATGGCGCGTGCGATCGAGACGCGCATCTTCATGCCGCCGGACAGTTCGCGCGGCACCGCGTCTTCGAAACCGGTCAGGTGAACCCGCGCCAGCATTTCAGTGACCGCTGGCGCGGCCTTGGCTCGGCTGATGCCTTTCAGCCGAAGCGGCAGCCAGACATTGTCGAAGACATTGGCCCAAGGCAGCAGCGTCGGCTCCTGGAAGACGAAACCGATGTTCGAACGATCAAGGGAGCCGCCGCCGCGCCAGTCGAGCACGCCGGAGGTCGGCGTCGACAGGCCGGCGATCAGCCGCAATGCAGTCGACTTGCCGCACCCCGACGGCCCGAGCAGGCTGAGGAAATCGCCTTCCCGGATCGTCAGATTGACATCGCTGAGCGCCGGCACGCCGTTGGAGAAGACCTTGCCGACGCCCCTCAGCGCCAGCAATGTCGATGCAACATCCGAGGCCGGCGCTGGCGCCACCTTTTCCCTTATCATGCCGGGACCGGTCTATTTCTTCAGCTCGAGCCCGACGCCTTTGTTGATGAAGGTTAGCGTGTAGGCCTTCTTGATGTCGATGCCGTCGGGTGTGACCTTGGCCTTGACCATCTTGTCGTAGAAACTCTTGATCCGCTCGTCGGTCATGGCGCCGATGCCGAGCTTCTCGGTGTCGCCGGAATCGGCCAGGCCGAACTTCTTCATCTGCTCGATCGAGAACGCGATCTGCTCGTCGCTCATGTCGGGATTGTCTTTCTTGATCATGTCGTTGGCGGCCTTGTTGTCGCCGTAGAGATATTTGTACCAGCCCTTGGCGGAGCCATCGACGAAGCACTGGACCACCTCCGGCTTCTTGTCGATCGTGTCCTGCATCACCTCAATCGTCGTCGAGTAGGTGTCCCAGCCATAGTCGGCAAGCAGGAACTGGTTCGGCACGAAGCCGCCTTCCTTCTTGACCGCGAAAGGCTCGGAGGTGACGTAGCCCTGCTGGATCGACTTCTTGTTGGCGAGGAAAGGAGCGGTGTTGTAGGTGTAGGGCGCGCGCTTGGAGGCGTCGAAGCCGAGTTCGATGACCATCCACTGGAAGAAGGTCTGCACGCCCTCGTCGCCCAATATGTACTGGTCGGCGCTCTTCAGGTCCTCCCATTTGTCGAGCCCCTCGCCGGGGTGGGACATGATGACCTGCGGGTCCTTCTGGAAATCCGCCGCCACCACGCGCATCGGAATGCCTTGCTGGACGGCATCGAAGGCCGACAGCAGATTACCGCCCATGTAGAAATCGATCTTGCCGGCCAGCAGCATCGGCCGGCCGCTGACCTGCGGACCGCCCTGCATGATGGTGACGTCGAGGCCGCAGGCAGCGTAGGTGCCGTCCGCCACGGACTGATAATATCCGCCATGTTCCGGCTCGGCCAACCAGTTGGTGCCGAAGGTGACTTTTTCATTCGCAGCCGCACCCAGCGTGCTGGCTGCAAGCAAGGCCACAACCGCCACCGAGATCTTCTGTTTTCCGTACATCGACACCACCCTTTGTTTGCTCCGGCGCGCCACGCGCCAGGCTCGACACCAAAGATTCAAGAAGCAAGACACATGCCACCGGCGTCACGCGCCGGGACCGCCCGCTTGAACGGCATTGCTATGCCAAAGGCGGACGGGTCATGCTGTACGGAAGGCATCGTGCCTATTTTTTGAACGCCTGTCCACAATCGCTCGGGCAACATGCACCGCCATCTTGAAGGTGCAATGGATCAAGCCTTAGGCTATGGCCAAACCGGAGATTGCCATGTTCAAATTCCTCACCCCGAAGTCGATCAAGCCGCCCTTTGCCCGCTACAGCCACGGCGTCGAGGTGCCGCCCGGCAAGCGGCTGGTGCTGTGCTCGGGCCAGGTCGCCATCACCGCTGACGACCAGATCCCCGAAGACGCCGGTGCGCAGGCCGAGCTCTGCTTTCAAAACATCGCGGCGATTCTCGGCGAAGCCGGCCTGGGTCTCAGGGATATCGTGCGCATCAATGCCTATGTCACCGACCGCGCGCATCTGCGGCCCTATATGGATGTCCGCGACCGGCTGTTTTCCAGCCCCGCGCCGGCCTCGACGCTGATGATCGTTTCCGGCTTTGCCCGGCCCGAATTCAAGGTCGAAATCGAGGCCCTAGCGGCGGGGTGATCGACAGGCCGCCCGTCCCGCGCTAGGTCTGCCTGACCATTGAAGAGGCATGACATGACCGTTGCGAAAAAACGCGTGTGGTGGGGCGACTACCGGACCACCGAATATGCTTCGATCGATCCGGAGGCGACGATCGCCGTGCTGCCGGTGGCGGCGATCGAGCAGCATGGCCCGCATCTGCCGGTTTCAACCGACACCTCGATCATGAACGGCATGCTCGACACGGTTATTTCGCGCCTGCCCGACGATCTCGACATCCGCATCCTGCCGGTCCAGGCGGTGGGCAAGTCGAACGAGCATCTTCACGCGCCGGGCACCCTCACACTGCCGGCAACGACGCTGATCGAAGCCTGGACCGAGCTTGGCCTGTCGATCGCGCGCGCCGGTGTGCGCAAGCTGATCGTCGTCAATTCGCATGGCGGCAACGAGGAGATCATGGGCATCGTCACGCGCGAATTGCGCGTGCGCGAAAAGATGCTGGCGGTAAAAACCAGCTGGCAACGGTTCGGCCGCCCGGCCGGCATGTACACCGAACTGGAGGACCGCCACGGCATCCATGGCGGCGATGTCGAGACCTCGCTGATGCTGCATTTCCGGCCGGACCTCGTCGACATGGCCAAGGCCGACAATTTCGTTTCCAATGTCGCCAAAGCCGAAAACGAATTTTCGCTCCTGCGCCACACCGGCACCCACGCCTTTGCCTGGATCGCTGGCGATCTCAACCCGAATGGCGTCGTCGGCGATGCCAGCATCGCGACGGCGGAGAAGGGCCGGCTGACGGCAGAATATCAGGCCGACGGGTTCATCAGCCTGCTGCGGGATGTGCGCAAGGCGAAGCTCGCGGACTGGTTGACGTAGCATAGTTGCTCGGTACAGATGCTCTGACCGTCAGATGGCACATCGTGCCCTTCTGAGAGT
>NZ_RZTC01000215.1:0-4328 GCF_004023165.1 Mesorhizobium sp. M7A.F.Ca.MR.176.00.0.0
CATGCGGGCCGCGCAGCCGGTCGGTGTCGAGCTTGCCCGGCAAAAGACTGTTGATGGTCACGTTGCGGTCGATCACCGTTCTGGCCACGCCGGCAAGAAACGAGGTCAGGCCGGCGCGCGCGCCGGACGACAGGTCGAGGCCGGGAATGGGCACATAGACCGACAGCGATGTGATGTTGACGATGCGGCCGAAGCCGCGCGCCGCCATGCCGTCAAGGACAGCCTGGACCAGCTCGATCGGCGTCACCATGTTCTGGGTGACGCCTTCGAGGATCTTTTCGCGATCGAGCGTGCGGAAATCGCGAAGCGGCGGGCCGCCATTGTTGTTGACGAGGATGTCCGGCTCGGGGCAAGCCGCGAGCAGCGCCTTCTGCACCTCCGGCTTCGAAACGTCGCCAACGATTTCCGTCACCGTGACGCCATATCGCTCGCGCAACTCCGCGGCGGTTTTCGCCACCAGCTCGGCATTGCGCCCGTTGACCACGACATCGCAGCCGGCTTCCGCCAGCGCCATGGCGCAACCGCGCCCAAGTCCCTTGCTCGAAGCGCAGACGATGGCCTTCTTTCCGCGGATACCGAGATCCATGACGATTTCTCCTGTGATTTGGCCGGCAAGCTAGTCCTTCGGCTGGACCAATCGCAACCGTCATACGGTTGTTGCATGAATCGGGGCATAGGCTCGCGAAAGCAACGGTGAAATCGCGATGTCCGGCCAAGAGCCCCGCACTTTCCGCAGCATGTTCATTTCCGATGTCCATCTGGGCTCGAAGGCGGCCAAGGCCGAGTTCCTGATCGATTTCCTTCGATATCACGATGCCGATATCATCTATCTGGTGGGCGACATCGTCGACGGCTGGCGGCTGCGGCGGAGCTGGCACTGGCCGCAAAGCCACAATGACGTCGTGCAGAAACTGCTGCGCAAGGCGCGCAAGGGCGCCAACATCACCTACATCGCCGGCAACCATGACGAGTTCGCCCGCCAGTTCCAGGGCGTGCATTTCGGCGGCATCGTCGTCGCCGACCGTGCCATCCACGAGACCGCCGACGGCAAGCGCCTGCTCGTCATCCATGGCGACCAGTTCGACACCGTGGTCCACAATGCGCGCTGGCTGGCCTATCTCGGCGACCATGCCTATGACGCGGCCATGCTGGTCAACCGCGTGGTGACGCGGCTGCGGCAACTGCTCGGCCTGCCGTATTGGTCGTTTTCGTCCTGGGCCAAGCACAACGTCAAGAAAGCGGTGAACTTCATCGGCTCGTTCCAGACCATGCTTGCGGATGAGGCGCGTCGTTCACACGTCGACGGCGTCATTTGCGGCCACATCCATCATGCCGTCATCGAGAATTTTGGCGATGTCCAGTACATCAACACCGGCGACTGGGTGGAAAGCTGCACGGCCGTGGTCGAGCATTTTGACGGCCGCATGGAAATCCTGACCTGGGCGCAGGTGCTGCCAGAAGCGCCGGACGAGCCCTTTGTCCCGTTGCTCATCAAGGACCGGGTAGGGCAGGCGGCATAGTCCGAAGTCTTTTCAGGCTTCGGAATCGATCAATTAGTCCAACCGGTTTCGTCCGGTTTTCGTCCATGTTAAGGGATCGACACGCGTTGCCGTCCGGTCGAATACAGCGCGATTGGATCGATTCATGGCCCTGCCGCAGCTCTCGCCCGAACAACTCGTCAAGCCGCGCCATTTCGAACTGCGCATGAGCCTGATCTTCGCGACGCTGTACGTGCCGCTCGGAACCCATTTGCCTTATTTTCCACTGTGGCTGCAGGCCAAGGGTTTTCACGCCGAGCAGATCGCCGTCATTCTGGCGGCGCCGATGTTCCTGCGCGTGGTGACGACGCCGTTACTGACCGCGTTGGCCGACCGTGCCAGGGACCGCGCCGATGTCTATGTCGCGCTGATGGCTGCATCACTGCTCCTGTCGGCAGGCTATTTCCTGCCGCCGACCTATGCGATGGTGCTGGCGGTCTCACTGGCGCTGACCATTGTCTGGACGCCGCATTCGCCGATCGCCGACTCGCTGGCGCTTTCGGGTGTCCGCCGCTTCGGTTCGAACTACACAAGCATGCGCAAATGGGGCTCGATCTCCTATCTCTGCGCCAATGTCGCCGGCGGCTTCATTCTGTCGGCAACCGGCTCGCAGGCCGTTCCGGTTATCATTCTGGCGGCGTTTGCCGCGGCCCTTGCCGCTGGCCTGCTGGCGCCGCGTCTAGGCCGTCCGCGGCGCGCCTCACCGCTGTCGGCCACCGATATCCAGCATTCGGCGCCGAAGCTTCTCAACCCGTATTTCCTGTATTTTTCCGTCGGCGTCGGCGTCATAACCGCCAGCCACGCATTCCTCTACGGTTTCGTCTCCATCTACTGGAAATCGATCGGCCTCAGCGATTCGGTTGTCGGTCTCTTATGGGCCTGGGGCGTGGTGTCGGAAGTCTGCATGTTCATGATGTTCACCCGCTTTTTTGACCGGTTCTCCGTCGTGTCGATCATGGTGATGGCGGGGATCGGCTCCATCGTGCGCTGGATCGCCTTTCCGCTGGTCTGGCCGCTCGGCCTCGGCATTCCCGGTTTCTTCGGTGTCCAGTCGCTGCACTCGGTCTCGGTGGCGCTTGGGCTGATCGGCCTGCAGAAGATGATCGGCGAAACCGTCTCCGAGGAGCGGACAGGTGCCGCGCAAGGCATTGCCTATTTCTCCAACGGCTTCTTCATGGCGGTGGTGACGCTGGCGTCCGGCCCGCTCTACGACCATCTCGGCGTGGACGGCTTCTTTGCCATGATCCCGATCGCCTTGATCGGCCTCGTGCTGATCGGCCTTGCAGCGCGCTCAGCCCCACAGCGCCACATCGGGCGGTGACACCAGCGATCCCTGGTAGACAAGGCCCGGTACCCGGTCGCGGGCAAGCAGCAGCGGACCGTCGAGGTCGACGAAATCGGCATGCTGGGCAAGCAGCACCGCTGGCGCCATCGCCAATGACGTGCCGACCATGCAGCCGACCATCACGCCGAAACCGAGTTCGCGGGCGCGATCGCGCAGCACCAGTGCCGCAGTCAGGCCCCCCGACTTGTCGAGCTTGATGTTGACGGCATCGTAGAGACCGACAAGCGCTTCGAGATTCTCAGCCTCGTGCACGCTTTCATCGGCGCAGATCGGCACGGGATGGGCGATATGGCGCAGGATTTCGTCATGACCGGCCGGCAGCGGCTGCTCGATCAGCGCGATGCCTTGTTCGGCGGCAAAGGCGAGGTTCGCAACGATGTTGTCGTCGCTCCAGCCCTCATTGGCGTCGAGGATGATGCGGCTGTCTGGCGCTGCCTGCCTGACCGCGCGGATGCGGGCGATGTCGTTGTCGCCGCCGATCTTGACCTTGAGCAGCGGCCGCGCCGCATTGGCGCGAGCCTGCGCCGCCATCGCCTCCGGCTCGCCCAGCGACAGCGTGTAGGCGGTTTCGAGCGCCTGCAAGGGAAGAGCACCTATCGCGACTGCTACCGAGGTTCCGCTGAGCTTTGCCTCCAGGTCCCACAGGGCGCAGTCTATGGCGTTGCGGGCGGCTCCGGCCGGCATAGCATCGAGCAAGGCGGTCCGGCTGATGCCACCGGCGATCCGGCCGCGCATGGCCTCGATCGCGTCGCGCACGCCCTCCATGGTCTCGCCATAGCGCTTGTAGGGGACGCATTCGCCGCGGCCGAGGTGGCCGCCCTCGCCGATCGTGCAGGAGATCACCTCGGCTTCGGTCTTGGAACCTCGCGAAATGGTGAAGGTTCCGGCGATGGGAAAACGCTCGGCCTCGACCGAAATGACACGCGCCATATTTTTCTGCTCCTGCTGTGCGACAAGCGTTGTCGGCAAATCGACAGGTCAGACCCGTCAGGCTAAACAGGACGCCATGTTGACCATCGGCAAGCGCGACGCAAGCGGCACGACCGCAGGGGAGGCTGACCACGAACCGCGCGTGGCGATCGGCGAGGAGGATGGCGTTCTTGGCTGCGCTTTCTCCGGAATCTGGACCACAAGGACCGTCGCGCTCATCGACGCCGACATGCGCAAGATCGAAAAGCGAAGCGGCTTCAAAACCTTGGCGCTCGATGTTTCCAAGATCGAGAAGATGGACACCGCCGGCGCCTGGCTGATCGACCGGCTGGTCAGCGCCTTCGAGAAGAAGGGCGTCGAGATCCAGATGCAAGGCCAGAGCGAGATCGCTTCGATCCTGCTCGAAGCTGTCGGCGAGGCCGTGCGGCGCGAACCCGAATCCGGCCCGGCGCGGCCGCCCAACATCGTCATTCGCGCGCTGGAGGCGGTTGGCCGCCGGGTCTACGAGATGCGCG
>NZ_RZTC01000216.1:0-4193 GCF_004023165.1 Mesorhizobium sp. M7A.F.Ca.MR.176.00.0.0
GATCATTGATGAGTTCTTCCAGTCGGTGCGGCATCGCAGTGCTTTTGCGCATAGGACCGCAATTGTCGTGCCAACTGGGAAAATCGTTTCGGAACAACGCGATCGCTCTGGCAGCGTTGTGTCAGATGTCCGACATCGTCAAGAATCCGACAACGAGTGCTCCTCCTAATCACCGGATCAACCTCCGGCGCCAGTCGGTGACACCGCATTCCTCTGTCTTTCCAGGAGACGGCGTGGACATCAATGCCGTTCCTCACCGAACCCGCCTCCTAGCCCTTCGCCCATACGTCACGGCCGCCCCCCGGTTTGGCTTCAACCTGAAGGATTACGGCGTCCTCTTCGCAGAGAAGATCGGGTTGTTCGTGGCGCGCGCAGCGGAGCCAAGGAGCTTTTCTGGGTTGCGGATACTGGCATGTCGATATTGCGACCGTGTGTCCTTCGACAAGCTTGGTGGCTTCTTCAACCAGAATCTCGCCGCGGAAATCGAATCGTTATCTGCGCCGCAAAGTGCGGCCGGTGAGCGGCGTGGCCCTGCGTTCCAGTTGGCCACGGTCCTCGCTGGGACGAGCAAGTAAATGGCTTGCGCAGCAACGGTGCGATCACACCTGGAGCACGGCGTCATCAGGAAAGCGCCATCCTTGTGCGCCCACGACACCCTGGTCGCCATCGGCCGCATCGCGGGGGGGGGGGCACTGTGGGCGATAACCATTCATTGATCTGGGCGATTGAGGGTTCTGCCGGGGCGCTATTGCTGCTCGGTAGGGCTGCGGGCTGGCGAGTCTACCAAGGCGAGCAACGACAGGCGAGACGGCAGACATTACGTGACGGAACTTGATATTGCAGTGCAGCAAGCGTAGAGCACCGCGCGCTTATCGGAGTGTCGTCCATGGCCCTTACCAATGCTGGTAACGAGGCAGAACCTGTCGAACAATCGAGCCATTCTGAGGTCGAGCAGCACAGCACCAAGGCGCTGATGTTGGGCGCACTAGGTGTCGTTTATGGCGATATAGGCACCAGCCCGATCTATGCATTTCGCGAGGCGTTGCATGCATCAGCGGGTGGCAACGTCGCCAGCCGTGGCGACATCCTCGGCGTACTCTCGCTGATCATCTGGTCCCTGACGATCACCGTGACGATCAAATACATCATGTTCGTGCTCCGCGCCGACAATCGAGGCGAGGGCGGAGTGCTGTCGCTTATGGCGCTGGCGCGCAACAGTTTCCCGACCTGCTCTGCGGTGATCCTCGGCATCGGCATCGGCATCGGCATCGTCGGCGCGGCGCTTTTTTTTGGCGACGCCGTCATTACGCCGGCAATCTCGGTACTGTCGGCGGTCGAAGGTATGAATGTCGTCACGCCGACGTTCCAGCCCTATGTGGTGCCGCTGACACTGGCCATCCTGGCGATCGTGTTTGCGGTACAGCGGTTTGGCACCGGCGGCGTAGGATTGGTGTTCGGACCCGTTACCGCGCTGTGGTTCCTGGCCATCGGCCTTTCCGGGCTCAACCACATCATGGACGACCCGGAAATCCTGCTGGCAATCAGCCCGCATTACATCGTGTCGTTCCTGGTCAACTCGCCTGACGTCGCCTTCGTTACGGTTGGTGCAGTCTTCCTCGCCGTCACCGGAGCCGAGGCGCTCTACGCCGACCTCGGCCATTTCGGCCGCAAGCCGATCGTGCTCGCCTGGCTGGCGATCGTGTTCCCTTGTCTGTTGCTCAATTATGTCGGGCAAGGCGCCTTCGTGCTGGCAAATGGCGGCGTTGTCGGTCATCCGTTCTTCGAGATGAACCAGGGCTGGACGCTTATTCCGATGGTCGTGCTTGCCACGGCGGCGACCGTGATCGCCTGCCAGGCGGTGATCTCCGGCGCCTTTTCGCTGACCAGGCAAGCGGTACAGCTCAACATGCTGCCGCGTTTCGTCATCCAGCACACGTCGGAAAAACAGTCGGGCCAGATCTATCTGCCGCGCATCAACCTGATGCTGGCGCTGGTGGTGATGCTGCTGGTGGTCGGCTTCGGCGAATCCAGCCGGCTGGCCTCGGCCTACGGTATTTCGGTGACCGGCAATATGCTGGTGACGAACATACTGCTTTTTGTTGTGATGACGCGCATCTGGAAATGGCCGCTCGGCGTCGCGATAGCCTTAATGGCGGTGTTCGTCTTCATCGATACCGGCTTCTTTGCAGCTAACGTCGTCAAGGTATTCGAAGGCGGCTGGGCCTCGCTTGCCATTGCCGCAGTGATCGTGATGACCATGTGGACTTGGATAAGAGGCAGCAGGTATCTATTTGACAAGACGCGCAGGAACGAGATTCCGCTCGATTTCCTTGCGGGCAATCTGTTGAAGAAGAAACCGCAGCTGGTGTCCGGTACGGCCGTGTTCCTGACCAGCGATCCCGCCAGTGCGCCGACCGCATTGATGCACAGCCTGAAGCACTACAAGGCGCTGCACGAACAGAACGTCATCCTCTCTGTGGTGACGGCGCAGCAGCCCGTGGTGCCCGACAGCGAGCGGATCAAGATGGAAACGATCAATGAGCTGTTCATGCGGGTGACACTGACCTTCGGCTACATGGAACAGCCTAACATCCCGCGTGCGCTGGCGATCTGCCGCAAACAGGGTTGGAAGTTCGACATCATGACGACGTCCTTCTTCCTGTCGCGTCGCTCGCTCAAGGCGTCACCCAACTCCGGCATGCCGGTGTGGCAGGACAAGCTGTTCATCGGCTTGGCGCGCACGGCCGCCGACGCGACGGAGTATTTCCAGATCCCGACCGGACGTGTGGTCGAGATCGGAACGCAAGTGGCCGTTTAGGTATGCCCGGTTAAGCAGAATCAATCGGCATTTCGCGAGCCGGTGAATGCCTGACCGGACGGAGGCCACGATGCTTGCGCAAAACTGGGGTCCGGTTCCAGGTCCGAAGCTTCCGGCCCCGAAAGCCGTCCTTTACGCCTGCGATCATTTCCGTTCCGCATTGTCTTGCCGACCCACCAGTCGAGATGCGCTGAAACGACCTCGCCGGCCAGCAACTTATCATTTGAACGTAATCGATGTGCCGCAAGTCCGACCTTCATTCTTCAGTTCACAGGCTAGCGTTGCCAAAATCGGCGTGCCGCCTAACCGGCGCCGCACCGTGACTTGTCAGGATGCTATGCAGGCGCGAGGCAGAAGCTGGCTCGAGGCCGCCGGCCTGGTGCTGGTCCGGCAGCGGCCGGGCTCGGCCAAAGGCTTCATGTTCCTCTGGAGGATGAGACGGGGTGCGGCAAACGTCGTCGTCTGGGTCAAGATCTCTCGAGAAATTCCGGCGCGTGCTTCTTGCTTCGGCCATGCTCGGCGTCCGCGGACGCGTCCGGGGGAAGAGGAGGTGGTGCACCTCTTCACCCACGAGCTGACCGATCTGTCGGCCGGGCTGGCCAGCGTGGGAAACCGCAAGACGCCGTTTCCGTTGCCGCACGGCCGAGGGACGAGGCTCATCACGGCGGATCGGGCATCGATCCGCGCGGCATGCCGAAGGGCGCGACATCGTCGATGCAGTATGACCATATCGACCCTATCAAGTTCAAGACGCGTAACTTCCGGTAGCGCTTCCGGAGGCCACTTCAGCAGCATGTTGTGCACACTTTTGTCGGACCCTGTTAACTGCCGATTGGCAGCAGGTCACCCCGTGCCGGATCCCAAATGTCGTCGCTCTCAAGCGCAACGACTGCCCGCACCTTTTTAAGTCAGCGAGCACCTCCACCGCCGGACGCCGCCACGTTTCCTGAGCCGCGGCGTAACGGGTGTATTTGTGACTGTCCGGCTCAAACCACTTCAACGATTCCAAAGTAGCCATGGCGTCGCCCTTGCGGCTGCGCGTGATGCGAATGATCGTGATCCCATCCTCAGCGCTCGCGTCGAATGGAGACACGCTGCCAACGCTTCATCTGCTCTACCCCATCTTTGTTCCAAGGCGGTCGGATCATCTCAATGAGCCCTGCCTCGGGGTGGCCAAAGCATGCATATTTATCGTTCGGCCCCGCATCGAATTATCATCTGCGATGTGGGACTCGATCTTGGGTTGGCGACGGCTTCGCTCCGGGAGTAGACGTCGGACCACTGATAAGTGCCGGACCTTCTTCACAAATTTCTCGGCGGACTCATCGTGAACGCTCGATTGGACGTAAATGCGGTTCGCGGAAACGCAGGTCTG
>NZ_RZTC01000217.1:0-4192 GCF_004023165.1 Mesorhizobium sp. M7A.F.Ca.MR.176.00.0.0
GGACATCTCCCCCTCAAGGGGGGAGATTGGCTGTCATCGCGGCCTTCGCCAATCATGCTCACCCCGCCGTCCGCGCCAGCTGCAGATCCACGAACTGCACTCCCTTGGCTGCAACCCGCGCCCATTCCGAATCCGCGTCGAGTTCGAGATAGCGCACCCACAGCTGCCGCGCCTCCGGCAGATTGCCCGCGTCGAACTCCAACCTCGCAAGGTTGAACACCGGATCGGCATAGGTCTTGTCGAGCGCGATCGCCTTCTGCAGGTGCCTTCGCGCCGAGGCTTCGCGACCTTGCTCGCTCATCAGTCCGGCCAGGTTGAACCACGCCTCGACGAAGGTTGGGTCGAGTTTTATCGCATTGATATAGTCATGCGCGGCGTCCACCGCGTGGCCGCCGGCGCGCAGGCAGTTGGCGCGGTTGAAGGCGGCAATCGCATCGCTCGGATCGATGGCCAGGCAACGCTGGTAGAGCGCGGCGGCCCCATCATGGTCGCCCTGCTCCTCCGCCGCTTCCGCCTCGGCGAACAGCTCCTCCAGCGTGTCGTCACCCTCTGCCCCGGCTGTTCCGAGATCGAACAGCAACTGCCCATCGAGTTCGCTCTGGCCGCCTTCGAGATAGATCGCGTCGGCGCGCCCATGCTGCGAGCCGACATTGAGCGACTTGGCGGTCAGCGACGCCACCGGGCCGGAGCGGTGGACGGAGCGCGCGATCGCCCCCCATGTCGCGCCGCCGGCGATGAGCCCGGCATATTTGCGCGCCAGGATCAGGTCGCGGAACGAATAAGGTTCTGTGTCATGCTCGAACGCATCGAACAGCGACAAAAAATCGAGGTCGGAGCCTGATAGCCGCGACTGATCGATCAGCGATTGCCGCGACAGTGAAGACGCCTCCGGTGTCTTCATCAGTCCGAGAAGGCGCAGGAATCCGTTCTCGCTGATCAGCGTTCGACCGGCCGCGCGCTCGGCGGCGACACTGCGCTCGATCCCGGCATCGCCGTTTTTGACGAGGCCTGCCCTGGCGAGAAGTGTCCGGCCGAAGACGACATGCGTGGTGCGCCTGGTGATACCGCGCCGCAGCTGGCCGTGCTGGCGTTCCACTTCCCGCGCAGCCAGCCTGAGCGGAAAAGCCGCCAGCGCGCCTATCGTGCCGAAAACAGCGCCGGTCGGCGCCGTCATTTCTTGCTCTTGCCGACCGCCTTCAGCAGATTGGCCTTCAACGGATTTTCAGCAGCGCCACCCGCTGCCGCCTTCTTCGCGGCGGGCTTGGCAACCTCGTCGGCCTTGCTCTTCGATTTGGCCGGCGGCTTCGATTGCGACAGGCTGGCCTTCAGCGCATCCATCAGGTTGATGACATTGCCGCGCTCTGGTGCCGCCGCGATGATTGGCTTGTGGCCTTTCAGCTTCTCGCGGATCATCGTCATGAGTGCCGCCTCGTAGCGGTCCTCATAGTTCTTCGGATCGAAGGTGGTTTCCTTCTGCTTGATCAGCGCTTCGGCGAGCTGCAGCATTTCGGGGTCGGGCTTGCCGGCTGGGATGTTGCCGAAATATTCAGCCGTCCCGCGAACTTCGTTCGGGTTCCTCAAGGTGCACACGAACATGCCGTTCTCGCGCGCGCCGATCGTCACCACGCGCTCGCGGCTGGACAGCACCAGGCGGGCGATCGCCAGCTTGCCGGATTTGCGCATCGCTTCGCGCAGCACGGCAAAGGTCTCTTCCGCCATCGCACCGTCGGGCGCCATGTAGTAGGGCGCGTCCTGATAGATGACGTCGACCTCGTCCTCGTCGACGAAGGCCTCGATGTTCATCGTGTGATTGGATTCGATGCGCACCGCATCGAGGTCGGCATCATCGATGATGATGTACTGCTTGTCCTCGTATTCGTAGCCCTTGACCAGATCAGCACGCTCGACGAGCCCCAATTCGGGGTCGACCGGTTTCATGTTGATGCGGTTGTGGGTCTTCTTGTGCAGCTGGTTGAAGCTGATGCGCTCGCTGGCGCTGGTGGCGGGATACAACCGCACCGGACAACTCACGAGGCTGAGTTTGAGGTAACCTTTCCAACTTGCCCTGGGCGCCATGAAACACTCCTACGCGGCCATGCACTGACATTTGCTGCAGCGCTTTTCGTCCGAAGGACGATTGGCGCCGAGGAAATCCTACACCGACCCCACACGATACGGGCAAATCCCTGACGAAATCTTCCGGTACGTCTTTGAGGTCGTGGCGGAGAGAATAATTCAAATTGTCGGAAGCGTCGATGGACTTGGAATTGAGACGCTGGCGGGGCTGCGCCCTCATCTCGCGACTACTTCCTCGTTCCCTCGAACACTGGCAAATCCCGCGCGAACTCGTTGATCTCCGCCCACGGATCACCCGACGTCGCCAGCAGCCCCGGCAGGGAGGAATAGTTCAGATCCTGCGGCGCATCGATGGATTCCAGATCGCTCCAGCTCACCGGCGTCGAGGCCGGCAGATTGGTGCGGGCGCGCAAGGAGTAAGGGGCTGCGGAGGTGTGGCCGCGCGCATTGCGATGATAATCGATGAAGATGCGCTTCTTGCGGTTGTCCTTGCCCATGGTGGTGGTGAAGGTGTCCGGCGCCGTTGTCGCCAGATGCGTGGCGATGGCGCTGGTCGCCTGGTGCAGTTTCTTCCAGTTCTGCTTGCCCGTCACCGGCACGGTGATGTGGATGCCGCTGCCGCCGGAGGTCTTGGCGAACGGCACCAGCCCCAGGCGCTCCAATTCGCCCTTGATGTGCACGGCGGCCTCGACCACCTCGCGCCATGAAATCCCCTCGCCCGGATCGAGGTCGAGGACGATCTGGTCGGGTCTGTCGAGGCCGGTGCGGTGGGTGCCCCAGGTATGGAACTCGACGACGCCGAACTGCGCCAGCGCCAGATACCCTTTCGCGCCTTCGACCGAGAGATAGGATTTGGTCTCGCCCTCGGAATTTGTCGCCTCGAATGTCACCACCGAGGGCGGCATGCCGGTGAAGGCGTGGCGCTGGAAGAAGCAATCCTTCGGCAGGCCGGTCGGGCAGCGCACCAGCGACACCGGCCGACCGAGGATGTGCGGCAGCATGAAATCGCCGACCAGCGCATAATAGACGGCGATGTCGAGCTTGGTCGGGCCGGTCTTGCCGAACAGCCGGCGCGTCGGATTGGTCACCCAGATGGTGGCAAGGTCGGCCTCGGCGATCAGCCGCTTGCGTTTGGACGAGACCGGCGTCGACAGGCCGACATCCCTCAAACCGCGGAAGACGCCGTGGCGCAGTGCGTTGTCCGATGTGCGGTTGGCGTAATGGATGTGCGCCGACAGCAGCGGCCGCACCCAGTTCATCTCGCGCATGATTTCGCGCGGGACGCCCTCGGGCGGCGTGGCGCCTTCCCGCAGCGGCTCCAGCCTGCCGAGCAACTCACCGGCGGTGGCGGCATCGAAACCGGTGCCGACCTTGCCGCGATAATGGAATTCACCATCCTCAAACTCTGCCATGCCGAGCGCCGCCAGCCCTTCGGCCGCATCGGAGATGGTGAAGCCTGCGATGACGAAGTCGTCCGACAGCAGCGCCTTGGTCTTGGTCCAGCTTTTGCTTCGGCCGCTCTGATAGATGGCCGTGGCGCGCTTGGAGACGACACCCTCCAGCCCCAGTTCCGCCGCCTGGTCGTAGAGCCCCTGCCCCGAGCCCTCGACATGGTCGGAGAACTGGATGGCGGAATTGGCGCCGAGGCCCGACAGCATCTGCGCCAGCAGCGCCTTGCGCCGGACCAGCGGCGCCTTGGTCAGGTCCCAGCCGTCGAGATGGAGAAGATCGAAGGCGTAGAAATGGAGCTTGCTGCCGGCGCCCTGCGCCAGCGCATCCTGCAGCAGCGCGAAGCGGCTGATGCCCTTGGCATCGAGCACCACGATCTCGCCGTCGACGATGGCGTCGCGGCACGGCAGTTTGGCGAACGCATGCGGCAGGTCGCCATAGCGCTTCGTCCAGTCGATGCCGCCACGGGTGATCAGCTTGACCGCGCCCTCAGTAAGATGCGCCATGGTGCGGTAGCCGTCGAATTTGATTTCGTGCAGCCAGACTTCCCTTGTGTCCTCGCCATCCGGTGGTTTTGGCATCTGCGTCGCCAGTTGCGGCTCGATGCGAGCAAGCATGGGGGCCTTGAACGCGCCCGGCAGCGTGCCGGGCTTCAGCGATCCCTGTC
>NZ_RZTC01000218.1:0-4103 GCF_004023165.1 Mesorhizobium sp. M7A.F.Ca.MR.176.00.0.0
GGAGGAGCCAAAATCCGCCGCCCGTCTGCCTGGGCTCGCTCTGCAGCCATCCTAATTCTGGCGAGGTTGTCGTTGGAACTCTCCTTCGATGACGCATTTGCGTCCTTTCGGTTGTCGTTGTCCACGAACGTCTTATCGTTGCCAAATTTACCTTGTCCACTGGGAGGTTGCGGTTCGTTGAGATCTTGACTCGCGTCGGGGCCAATCACGCTCTTCCGGCCGATCTGTTCCAACTCTCTCACGTCCTCCGCAGCACGGCTTGCCTGGGAGGGCGGCCGCATGACAGTTACCGCTCCTGATGGACTTGATATCTGTTTAGGTTCCGACGTCGTTACTTCGCGATTTTTCGTCACGCCCGCGATGATCTTATCGATGTTGCTCGCGTTATGCTCAGGTTTCGAAGTAGCGACAAACGGACTCCCGGGTCTTGTTTGGCCGCCAGCGGCGTTTGCCTTGCTCAGTTCCCCACTGCCGTCGAGTTGCGCTGCTGCGCTCTCAAGCTGCTTCGTCATGCTGGCAGACGGTAGTTTTGGGGTGACCACGACATTCTTCCACGCTTCTTTATGCTGGGCTGCTTCTTCGGCTCCCATTTCGCGAGCCTTAATCTCGTCGCGGTTGAGCCTTCTCAGGTCCGTACTAAGCTTCACTCCAAGAATTTTTTTTGATACGACCTTCGTACCATTGGAGAGATACCTGGTCTCGCTTTTGTACATTTTACCAAGCGTATGCTTGGCCCCGGTTAGCTGATTTGTTTTCTCATCAAATGTCGTCGATCTTTTGTTCAGCAACCTTCGATGCGATCTAATGTTCCTGCCAACCTCGTTTCCATTCACATCTAGGAGAGACTTGTAGTTTTTGCTACCAAAGAGACCCTTTATCGCCGTTTCCCTGGTTCTCCCATCTCGCGATTTTGTCGAATATTTCCGAAACCCACGCGCTTTGCGTCCAACGAGTTCCAGATTACCGTCCTCATCCCGCTCGAAGACCTCTGTTTTAGAGCCTTTCTTGCGGGTCAGGATGCGATATTTCTTGTTGTCAGGACCACTTTCGTACGGGGCGCCCATCTCCTCGGAAATGGCGCGGAAAATCCTACCGTCCCGCAAACGGTTCGTGAAATAGCTTGTGCGGATCAGATTGCCGGTTTCATCGCGTTCCCATCGTTCGCGGAAACTCCCGTCATTGCGTTCGCGGCTTAGAGAGTGAAGTTCACCCTTGGCGTCAAACTCGTAGCTCCTCTTTTTCCGCCAACCCTTCTTCTCAAGTCGGCCGATGTAAACACTTCCTGAGTCGGGGTCGCGCTTTAGGACCTCCGTCGTCATGTTGACAATGCCACTCTTGCGGGTGAGCTCGCCATCCTTGTGGATTCTCAGCCTCTTGTTGCCTATCAGCTTGTAGCCGACCTCGCCGCGATAGCCCTCCTCGACACTGTCAAAGATGTCCATCACTTTGGCATATCGTTTTTGCTTGCTTGGTCGCTCAAACTCGCGCTTTATTCCGCGAACATGTTGGGCCGTCTCCAGCGCTCGAAAACGCTGATCTTCTTCACGCCTAGCTGAGCGTGCCTGCTTATAGGCTGGCTCTCGCAATTTAACTGGTCTTTTTCCAATATCAGCCATGTCCGTTACCTTCCTGCAACGATTGTCTACTGCCAGCGGCAGCAAAAGAGAAGATTTTGCTCGGCTCATTCACACCTGCGCCTAAGCCGGTCCACGACGATTGCCCGATTCAACGACTGTTGACGGCGTCACGTATTCTATCGTCATACCTGCTGCCTGGCGGAAGCTGCGGGCTCGCCACGTCTATGACTTCGCCCAAGCCGGGTCCGCGACTCCGCAGGAGGATCTCAGTTACGCTATCCGGAACATTCAGCTGTTTACCCTCATTCTTCTGCTGATCAGCTCTCTGCAGGGTTTGGGCTAGAGACGTAAATGAGGGTTTCGTATATATTCCGCCTCTATCGGTTTTTGCGTCATCTGCGTAGAAAATTCTCTCTGCAGCATAGATATCCAGTATGGATTCACCATCTGGAAGCTCGACCGAATTACCTTCAACAAGGGCCCCATCTACCTCCACAAGGACCCGAGAATCGGAGGCATATTTATCGAGCATCTTATCCCAGTCAGGCTTGAATTTACCCCATTCCGGGTTGATCCCGTGCTTGTCGCACACATCTTTGAAGTATTCAGAATACAGACCTGCGACAAACCCCGGCCCGGCGAACGTATTGCCCTCCGGCATTCTGATGATCATCCGGTGCTCCATCGCATCCATGGAGGGATTTTCTTTTACGGCCATCGCGGCAGGGTCGGTCGGCAGGTTCTCTAAGACCTCGTTGATCGGAAAGTACTTCGTGCCGATCTTTACGTAAGCACTATGCGTATCCCGGTTGTAACCTCGCTCTTCACCGACATAGTCCCGCAAACGGTGAGTGGCTTGCTTTTCCCCCAGCGTTCTCTCGATATAGTCGATGGTTTGGTAGCCGTGAAGTTTCGACTTCAGCCAAATCTTGCCGCCGAGTGCGGTCTCCAACTCCCGAGCGGTACTCTTCTGATAATCATCATTCGGAAGACGCGAAAACCCCTTCATCTTGCCGTCCGGACTTCGATGCAAGATGTCCGGTGCCTGCTCGCCGCTTGTGTAGGGGTTCTTATGAGCAACGCCGCGCCTTCGATCCCCGGCTGGTGTTTTATAGATCTGCCGCTCGCCTTCCAAATTATAGACCGTCACCTTTTCCGGCTTTCCGTCTTTAAATACCGTTCTGCCGTCTCTATCTTTCTTGACGCCTTTGCCGGTTTCGTAGAGATCGTTGTCTCGCTCTGCGGTCAGACCTAGTGACGTTGTTATTCTCCTGAATTCATAATCCTTGTAGTCTTTCGTTGTCTGTTGACCGTCCGGCGCCTTTATGGCGTGCCATAGGCCGTTCTTGGTGTAATAGTTATCATTGTACCTTATGTACACAAGCTCGTTGTCTATCTCTTTAGATGTTTTGTTGCCCAACCCTTTAAGAGCCTGAAATTCCGTTCCCTTGAAGAACGTATACGCGTTTTTCTTTGGATCGTCCTTCGTGGCCTTCGAATCCACGGGCACCACAAACATGCCGGACTCTTTGAGTTTGATGTCTTGTATTCCAATCATCATGCTCTCGTCCGATGGGAGACTGGCGGCCTTTCTAGGCCGACGGGCCGCCAGATTAAGCTTTTCCAGTCGTCGAGCTGAGACGTCGACCCTTTCAGAGTCGACCTCCATTTTTACTTCACGGTCCACAGAACTAGCCCTTCTGGCTTATTGCAGGTACGTCACTGTTTATTATTGTGTTTTTCGTCCCGGGCCTTAACTGCTCTTTTCATTGCGCTAAGGCGGCGCTCCCGATCAGCCATGAACAATTCCGGATTGTCCATTGGAGCGTATTCGTTCGAATTCGTGATTGTATTCATCCCTGTATGCCGTTCGCCGCTTCGGGTGCGTTTAATACCTGACCTTGATGATGTTAACTTCATTGGTACAGCGTTACCTTTCTCGTTGTGTGTCTCGAGTTGTTCCGTCTTTCAGTGGTCACTAGATTGTGCATGTATTTTGATTGGTCAACCTCAATTGTGTTACGTCTGAAACATCAGGAGTGCTGTTGCAACGTTCCAAGGCGCGGCCGAACGCATTGTTGTGTTTTGTCGCAGTTTCTATTGAAGCACCGGGCAGCACTTCTTACATAAGGACGTGTTTTTACGCACTCTTGTTTCTTGATTGTGTGCTTTACATATATGGCCATATTTTGCGCTGTAAGTTGGTTCGATGTACAGTTGCCGGGCCACCTTTCCAGGCGCATTCAGCCATGACGGATATCCTCAAGATGTTCTGAATACGGCCTCTTTCATCCAACGGCGGCAGGCTGCGGATGAAACTGGAGAGCAAGGCGAGGCTTTGGTGGCGATCGGCCATCGTGCCGGTGATTGGCAAGCCCGAACAATCAGCACTGCGTCAATGTCATCCGCCGCCGTCGCCGGCCGCTCCGCTCTTTTTGTCGTAGGTGATGGCTTTTTGCTGCGCCAATTCAGGTACTGCCACTACACCCACAGTGTCAGCCAGCCACGAACGTCCTCATCAGCGCT
>NZ_RZTC01000219.1:0-4103 GCF_004023165.1 Mesorhizobium sp. M7A.F.Ca.MR.176.00.0.0
CAGACCTGCGTTTCCGCGAACCGCATTTACGTCCAATCGAGCGTTCACGATGAGTTCGTCAAGAAATTCGTGGAAAGAATCCGGCACTTGTCGGTTGGCGACGGATTCGATGCCGGAGTGGACATCGGACCGCTCATCGACAAGCATGCTCTGGCCAAGATCGAGTCTCACATCGCAGATGCCATTGCGAAAGGCGGCACAATACGATGCGGGGGCCAGCGTATCGGCAAGAATGGCACGTTTTTCGAACCCACGGTCCTCACCGAGATTTCCAGCGTCATGGCAGTCGCGCAAGAGGAGACATTCGGGCCGCTCGCGCCGATCATTCGCTTCAACGATGCGGATCAGGTCGTGCGCGAGGCCAATGACACGATCTACGGCCTCGCCGCATACTTCTATGCCTCAAACCTGAAGCGGGTCTGGCGTGTGGCAGAGGCTCTGGAATATGGCATGGTTGGCATCAACACGGGACGCATGTCCTCGGAGGCGGCACCGTTTGGCGGGATCAAACAATCCGGCATCGGGCGGGAGGGTTCCCGTCATGGCCTCGAGGACTATCTGGAAATGAAATATCTTTGCATGGGCGGGATTTGAAACCTGCTGCACTGTCTCTCCGCCCCACCGGGGGGCGGCCTGCGGTCAATGCCGCCACCTAATTGGAAGTTCCAAACGCCGTTGACCTGAAACACGGATGCCCGGCAGGAGACTGAGCTCGCTGCCGGGCCGGACATGCCTTGGGAGGGCATAAGTCAGCGCTCCTAGGGCCGATGGGCCACTCAGTTCGTGCGCCTTTTGCCGATTGCGTTGCATGTGCCGTGCCAAGCCAAAAAGCATTGATAAACCGCCGATGGATCAGCTTTTGCCCTGTTGCGCATTCTACATTGTGGGATATGCGACAATGCCCAAGCGGTTGAATCGTCGTGTTGCAGACCCCCAGACGGGTCATGACTGCTATTCTTAGGACAGTGCGCAGCAAGCCGCTACTCGCTGCACTCCAGGCACACCATTTCCATAATCAAGCGGTGGGTGCTATGTCTGACCGAGCTGTCGACCAGGGAACGGTGTGAGGCCTCAAATCCCTCCATATTGTTGCCCCCGCCGGTCCAACAGGACTGCAGGTCCGGACTCAAAGGATCTTGGCTGCTATGGCGACATTGCGGTGCACGCCGCTTTCCGACCAATGATGTGCGTCCAGGTCGAGGCCGGCCCTAATGAACCACCGCCTTGGCACCCTCGCCCATCTCATTTCGGCATCGACAAGCTAGACCAGAGCGCACTTGCAAGGCGCCATGCAGTCCTGTCGGCGGGCGAACTGTTGGTGACGGGTACAGCTGCGAGCGAACGTTCATTCACCGACGCACAGCGCGGACTGTCGCTTTTCAAATTAGGAAATCTCTGTAGCCACCATTCATGAGCGCGCGGCCACGCGAGACGGCCCGACGGATGCGGTCGCGCAGATGATCGCGAGGATCCGCCCAGTCGGCATGGACGCGCCGTTGACCGATGAGAACTTCGGCGAGCTCGCGATGAGGTGCTCCGGCGAGCGAACCGTCGAGCGCACGAAGAACGAAGGACAAACGAACGCCGCGCTTTTCCGGCGCAAACAAGCGGGGGGGCAACTGTTGCCCTAGACTGAGAGCATTGAGGCACTCCAGTCCCCTCAGTCGATGCTTTAAAAGCACCGCGGGCCAGATGGCTTGCGTATGCAGGCAAACACGGTGGAGGATATTCGCGCCCGAGACGGCGAGCTGCAGCGCGTGGTCCGCATTGCGAAGAAGAACATGCTGGCTCTTGTCGGGCGCCAGCAGGACGATTGCACGACAGGGCAATGCCGAGAGTTCGAACGGCGGTGTCGGCGACGAGGCAGGCAACCGTTCCGCAATGACCGGCAGCACATGGACGCACCAGAGCGGACACCAGAATACGACCGAAGCGCGGCCACAAGACTCCGCGAAACAGAACACCCCAGCGTGACAGGTCGCCGGCCGACGCGACCATATCGAGAAAGGATTGGAGAGACCAAGTCTTGCAATGCTGGCGCGCAGCGGTCAGATCGCGCTGGAACGCTGGATTGCGGCGTAAGAACTCCCAAGCCCACTCCCGCAGCGTCAGGCCAGCGGTGTAGTCGTATGATCTTTCATCCCGCCAATCGGCCTGATCCGCGCCAGTCAGGAGATTCATGACTGACATCCCCTGCCCGCGCCTGCGTGAGTCGAAACATTATGCCACTTCGCAAAGCATCGGCGAAGGCAGCAGACGTCGAAGACCCCGTTTCGTTGAAGCGTCAGCCATCGCCACTGTCGGCGACAGAAGATGTGCCCAAATTGCCACCAGACCGTCGAACTGGCACAGCGACGGCCAGCGCGACCTGGAATTGATCCCGTAACGGTCATCGGCTCCTGCGTCGCGATCCAGACGTCCCTTGAAGGCGCAGTAGCGCGGCAGTGGATCGCACGCTGCTTGTCGGCAAGTTGTCGTAGCGGCGGCGCCATAGGCACGGTCATCGGAGGGTCTCCTGCGGCAAGTTTTCGCCATTGGAGGCCAATCTCCCCGCTAGGGCAGCCTGTGCAGTTGCACAGGTGAAGCGGATCAATCAGGGGGAGCCATGGCGGAAACTGGATGATGGCGGCTTGAGGAGAGCGGCGTATCGAGGCGGGTGATGAAGCCTGCCAGTACCTCTCAAGGAGAGTGATACGCCATGAACGAGACTATCAACACATTGTTCGCCTTCGTCAGCCCGACGAAATCGATGATACCCTGACGGATGTACTTCGCAGCGGCGCGCGCAAATTGCTTGCACATGCGATCGAGATGGAGGCCGAGGCGTATGCCAAGGCGGTCGACTGCCTGACGAAAGATCATATTGCGTCGCTGGCGCTCTACGATTTCCCCGCCCAACACTGGGATCATCTGCGAACGTCCAATCCCATCGAAAGCGTCTTTGCAACCGTTCGCTATCGCACGGTGCGTACCAAGGGCTCGCTATCCTCGAAAACCGCCCAGCTGATGGTCTTCAAGCTGTTGGCCGCGGCCAGGAAGTGGCGACGATTGAAAGGACAAAATCAGTTGCCGAAACTCATCGCAGGTGCCGGTTCCTGGACGGAATCCAGGTCATCGAAACGAAGCCGCAGAGCGCCGCTTGATCAGCCTCGTCACCCAAATTCCAGCATAGCTCCATCGGAACTGCCAGCCTTCCTTGCCGATCAGGCGCATATCAGCGCTGACGATACCGAGGACGGCGATGGCGGTCACCTCCAGGCCGCCGAGTAACGACCCTCAAAACACCGCACTGGTCGAGGCCAGCCTGAACCGGTATCTTGTGCCTGCCCTCGGGAGTCGCTCTATCCACCATGTGATCGACACCGACATTGCTAACATCACCAAGAAGATCGTCGCCGGGGGTCACCCGCAAGCGGCTAACACGGCCTTCTGGTGTATGCGGGCATTTTTCAACTGGTGTCGCAAACCGCCGCAACGGCTCATCCGCGGTTTCCCCGCGAGGGATTGGAAAATCCGGATCCGGCCCCGATCGTCAAGCGCAAGCGAGTGGTGAACGATGCCGAACTGGCGGCTATATGAACGGGCTGTGAGCCCGAACCGGGCGATATCGGCTATTCGTTCGGCTCCATCGTCAAGCTGCTCATTCTGACCGGACAGAGGCGTACGGAAGTTGCCGCGATGCGTTGGTCCTCAACCTTGAAGCCGGAACATGGAACTATCGGGTGACCGCACGAAGAACGAAGAGCCTACGCTTATTCCGCTGTCCACACTGGCGGTGTCGGTCCCCCAGACGGTACCGAAGACCAATGACACGTTTTTTTCCCTGCGAGGGGCAACGAAAGAAGCCACTTCTCAGGCTACGCGAAGGGCAAGAAGGCTCTAGACGGCAAGGTCAATACTGACGGGGTGGCTTTGGAGAACTGGACCCTTCACGATCTGCGCAGGACGCTCGCGACAAATCTCGGCAGGCGGCAGGTATTGCCACACGTCATCGAGCACATACTGAATCACAAGGCGGCGTCCTTGACAGACATTGGCGAAATCTACAATCTCTATAGCAACGTCAAGGAGAAGCGCGAGGTGTTGCAGATGTGGTCAAATCA
>NZ_RZTC01000220.1:0-4101 GCF_004023165.1 Mesorhizobium sp. M7A.F.Ca.MR.176.00.0.0
GGGCAAGACGGCTAAGAAGAAATAGCGCCTTGCCGCAAGACGCCGATCAAAACCCCGCCGCGCCGGGGCTGTCCGCCCTGGTGGCCGCCGCGAGCGTTTTGTCGTCGCAACACGGCACCTTCGATTGCCAAAGCTGCGGTGCCTGCTGTTCCTATTCGGCCGAGTGGCCGCGCTTTTCCACCGAGGATGACGCACAGCTCGACCGTATCCCGGCAAAATATGTCGCATCTGACCTGTCAGGCATGCGCTGCGAGGGCGTGCGCTGCTCGGCGCTGTCCGGCGAGATCGGCAAGTCGACCGCTTGCGGCATCTACGACGTCCGGCCGGATGTCTGTCGCGCCTGCATGCCCGGCGACGAGGAGTGCCTGATGGCACGCCAGGCGCTCGGGTTACCGGTGTAGCCAATCTCCAATCGCCTCCGCTTGTGCGCCGACCCGCAGCCCGATACCTTCCTGGTTGGGTAGGGTGCCGGAGGAACCATCGTGAGCATCGAATTTCTGTTGACGTCCCTGATTGTCGTGGCTTCGCCCGGCACCGGCGTTCTCTACACGCTGAGCGCCGGCCTCTCGCGCGGTGCGCGAGCCAGCGTCATCGCCGCCTTCGGCTGCACGCTCGGCATCATCCCGCACATGGCCGCTGCCATCACTGGCCTGGCGGCGCTGCTGCACACCAGTGCGCTCGCCTTCGAGACGCTGAAATATCTCGGCGTCGCCTACCTGCTCTACATGGCCTGGAACACACTCAAGGAAAATGGTGGCCTCAGCGTCGACCAGGATGTGACGCCGCGTTCGGCCGGCAAGGTGATTGCCGCCGGCATCCTCGTCAACGTGCTCAATCCGAAACTCTCGATCTTCTTCTTCGCCTTCCTGCCGCAATTCGTCAGCACCACGGAGCCCAACGCGCTGTCGAAGATGCTGGAGCTGAGTTCCGTCTTCATGCTTTTGACCTTCGTGGTTTTCGTCGGCTACGGCATCTTCGCCGCCTCGATCCGCAGCCACGTCGTCTCGCGGCCAATGGTGTTGACCTGGATGCGCCGGACTTTCGCCGGCGCCTTCGTCATGCTTGGCGCGAAGCTGGCGCTGGCGGATCGGTAGAGCCACGGGGAGCGGCTCAGTCTTGCTGATCCGCTCGCCTTGTTGCGCTGTTCCGGGCGATGCCCTTTGGGAAATTGCTCGGCGCGCTACCCCTTCACATAGCCCATCGCTTCGACGATCCGCCCGTCGGCCACGCGCATGAGGTTGACGCCGCGCAGCGAATTGCCGTCGGCCATGAAATAGCGCCAGCGGATCGTTGCCCGGTCCCCGGCAACGAAGGTTTCCTCGATATCGAAGCGCGTGCCGGCCTGGGTCGCGATCGCCGTCCAAAGCCCGACGCACGCCGCTTGACCGGCATAACGGGCGCCGTCCGGCGCCGGCACGGTGTTCTCGATCACGCAATCCTCAGCCACCAATTCGGCGAGTGCCGAGGGATCATGGCGTTGGAATACGTCGCTGTAGCGCCGCATGATCTCGGCCGTCTGCTGGGACAGATCGTACGCGGTTGCGTCCATGACAAGCTCCTGTGTCATCTTCTTTCTCCTGGCTTCATTGGCCTTTGGTGGCTTCAACGAGCGTTGCCTTGAGGGTGATCTGAGACACGCCGGCAAGGGCCCGCGAAACGAGGCAGCCCGCCTTGGCGGACTGTGCAAGGCGCTCGAATTCATCTGCGGCGAGTCCTGCGGCCTCCACCTCGGTTTCGAGTTCGATCCGGGTGATCGTCGGCCCGGCCGCGGTCGCGCCGAGATGCACCTTGGCGATCGTGTGGATATTGCGGGCCACATGGCCGGCGCCGCCCAGTATGGCGCTCAGCGCCATCGAGAAGCAGCCTGCATGCGCTGCGGCGATCAGCTCTTCCGGGTTGGTGCCCGGACCGTTCTCGAAGCGCGACGGGAAGGAATAGGCGCCTTCGAAGACGCCGCTGCCGAGCCGCAGCCGGCCCGCCCCTTCCTTCAGTGTGCCTTGCCATTTGGCCGAGGCTTCACAAATTGTCATTGTCGTTCTCCCTTGGTTCGAGGATTTGATGGGTCAGGCGCCGTCGATGATCACCTTCCCGAAGACGTCGCCCTGCTGGAAATAGCGGTAGGCATCGCCGGCCTCGGTGAAGGCGAAGACCTTGTCGATGACGGGCCGCAGGCGATGCTGTGAGACGGCGCGCAGCATGGCTTCGAGATTGGTCCGGTTGCCGACGAACAGGCGGCTGATGGTGGCGAGGCTGCGCTGGTAGAGTGCCGCCGGCAGCTGGATCGATCCGCCTTTCGCATCCTGCGGCGTCAAGAGCACGATGTGCCCGTATAGCGTGCTGGCGATCAGCGACTGGGCGAAGGTCGCCGGGCCACCGGTCTCGACGATGAGATCGATGCCCCCGGTCTGGTCGCGGACGGTCGCACCCCATTGCGGCATATCCGATGTCGAAACCACCAGGTCGGCGCCCAGCGCCCGCAGCCTGTCGGCTTTCTCACCGCGCGAGGTGACGGCGGCGACATGGCAGCCGAGCAGCTTGGCGAACTGCAGTGCAAAGAGCGAGACGCCGCCCGAGCCGATGACCAGAACCCATTGGCCGGGCTTCGGAATTCCGGCGCCCGTCACCGCATTCCAGCCGGTCAGGCCGGCACAGGTCAGCGTTGCCGCCTCATGCCAGTCGAGATGATCGGGCAAGCGCACCGCCCATTGTTCGTCGAGAACGGCGTATTCGGTCAGCATGCCATCCAGCGTGCAGCCGAGCTGATCGATGAGTCCGGCATGGATGCGGCCGTCGATCCATCGGGCGAAATAGCTGCCGGTCACGCGGTCGCCGACAGCAAAGCGGGTGACGGTATCGCCGATGGCGACAATGTCACCGGCCCCGTCGCTCAGCGGAACCACGCCTTGGCGCGGCGGCAGCGGATAGGTGCCGTTGAGGATCATCGTATCGCGCCGGTTGAGCGAGGTGGCGCGAACGCGCACCACGATCTCATGCGGCCTCGGCTCCGGCTGCGCCGTGTCGCGCAGCATCAGGGGTTCGGTCCCAGACCCTTCGAGACGGTAGCTCCGCATGTCGTTCTCCCGAGAAATATATAGACTGATCTACATATTATGTAGACCGATTGTCATATTTTGCGCAAGGCCTATAATGATTCCTGCTGACAGAGGTTGACATGGCAAACGACACCCGCACCCGCATACTCGAGACGACTGGGCTGCTGCTCAGGCAGCGCGGCTATCACGGCACCTCGCTCAACGACATATTGAGCGCCAGCGGCGCACCGCGGGGCTCGCTCTATTTTCATTTTCCCGGCGGCAAGGACCAACTGGTCATCGAGGTGACGCGGGCCAGCGTTGCCGACGTGACGGAGAGGCTGGGCGAAGCGCTGGCTGCCGAAAAGTATCCGGCGGTGGCTGTCCATCATATCTACCAGTCGGTGGGACGCATGCTGGAAGACAACCAGTTTTCGCTCGGCTGTCCGATCGCGCCTGTCGTGCTGGACTCGCCCACCGACGTGCCGGAACTGGCGGAGTTGTGCCGCTCGGCCTTCGAACAGTGGATAGGCCTGCTGCGGGACGCCTTCGTCAGGGCAGGGGTGCCCGAGCGCCGCGCGCATGCATTGGCGCTGCTGGTCGAATCGTCGCTGGAGGGGCTGATGGTGATCGCCCGCGCCACCCACGACCGCGCCCCGGTGCAGGCTGTGGCCGATGAGGTCGCAGCGCTGATCGAGCAGGCGGTACTGGCCGGCGAGGTAAAGCAACGCGCGGATGCCGCCGTCTGAGATGCCACAACGACCGCTGCGCAAAACAAAAAAGGCGGCATCTCTGCCGCCCTTTCCGTATCTGAAGGCTGATAGGGCTGGATTAGAAATCCATGCCGCCACTCAAGCCCGCTTGCGGGCTTGAGCAATGTTAGTTGATGGGCGTGCTTTATGGACTCCTTAGAAATCCATACCGCCCATGCCGCCCATGCCGCCGCCCATGCCGCCAGGCATGCCGCCGCCGCCAGCCGACTCCTTCTTCGGAGCCTCCGCGATCATGGCTTCGGTGGTGACGAGCAGGCCGGCGACCGAGGCCGCGTCCTGAAGAGCCGTACGGACAA
>NZ_RZTC01000022.1:0-20300 GCF_004023165.1 Mesorhizobium sp. M7A.F.Ca.MR.176.00.0.0
GGGGAGAGGTGGCGCCGCGAAGCGGCGACGGAGTGGGGGAAGCCATTGCAAAGACGCGATGGCCTCGCCGACAAAGATCAATGTGCTCTCCGAGCACCGGGAAAACTCACATGACCAAGCTCGACCCTTCCATCAAAGTCCGCCACGAGCCGATGCGCATTGCCGGCAAGAAAGTTGATGCCGACGGCGTCGTCGAGGTGCGCTACCCCTGGAACGACACCGTCATCGGCACGGTGCCGGCCGGGCGTGCCGAGCACGCGCGAAAAGCATTCGAAATCGCCGCCGGCTACAAATCGAGGCTGACGCGCTACGAGCGCCAGCAGATCCTGTTCCGCGCCGCCGAGGCATTGGCGTCGCGCCGCGAAGAAATCTCCGATCTCATCACGCTCGAGCTCGGCATCTCCAAGACGGACTCGCTCTATGAGGTCGGCCGTGCCTATGACGTGTTCACGCTGTCGGCGCAGATGTGCATCCAGGATGACGGCCAGATCTTCTCCTGCGACCTCACCCCGCACGGCAAGGCGCGCAAGATCTTCACCACCCGCGAGCCGTTGAAGGCGATCTCGGCGATCACGCCGTTCAACCATCCGCTCAACATGGTCTCGCACAAGGTGGCGCCGGCGATCGCCACCAACAATTGCGTAGTGGTCAAGCCGACCGAACTGACGCCGATGACGGCGCTTCTCCTGGCCGACATTCTTTATGAAGCCGGTCTGCCGCCCGAAATGCTGTCGGTGGTGACCGGCTGGCCCGCAGACATCGGCAACGAGATGATCACCAACGACAATATCGACCTGATCACTTTCACCGGCGGCGTGCCGGTCGGCAAGATGATCGCCCGCACCGCCGGCTACAAGCGCCAGGTGCTGGAACTCGGCGGCAACGACCCGCTGATCATCCTCAACGATCTCTCCGACGAGGATCTGGCCAGGGCAGCCGATCTGGCCGTCGCCGGCGCGACAAAGAACTCCGGCCAGCGCTGCACCGCGGTCAAGCGCATCCTGGTTCAGGAAAGCGTCGCCGACCGCTTCGTGCCGCTGGTGCTGGAGCGGGCGAAAAAAATCCGCTTCGGCGATCCGATGGACCGCTCGACCGACCTTGGCACCGTCGTGCACGAGAAGGCGGCGGCGCTGTTCGAAGCCCGCGTCCACATGGCCGCCGAGCAGGGCGCCGAAATCCTCTACAATCCGGGTCGTCAGGGCGCGTTGCTGCCGCCGATCGTCGTCGATCGCGTTCCTCACACATCCGAATTGGTGATGGAGGAGACGTTCGGCCCGATCATCCCGATCGTTCGCGCGCCGGACGACGATGATGCGCTGATCGCACTGTCCAACTCGACCGCCTTCGGCCTGTCGTCGGGCGTCTGCACCAACTCTTTTCCGCGCATGCAGAAATACATCGCCGGCCTTCAGGTCGGCACCGTCAACATCTGGGAAGTGCCGGGCTACCGCATCGAGATGTCGCCCTTCGGCGGCATCAAGGATTCGGGCAATGGCTACAAGGAAGGCGTCATCGAGGCGATGAAGAGCTACACCAATGTGAAGACATTTTCGCTGCCCTGGTCCTGACCGGGCGGCATTGACGGATAAGACAACCGAGGGAGCGTTCGCCGCTCCCTCATTCGCGTTTCGGAGACCATGATGGCCGCGATCAAAGAGCTTGTGCACACCGAAGGCGATTCCAACACCACAGCGGCTCGCGGCCGATGGGATGCCGGGCAGGACGATCCGCGGATCCGCGGCTTGCTCGATCGCGACGCGGCTGCCTTCATGCACCAGAGTCTGTCCAGCCCCTGCCTTTCGACCATCGCGAAGGCGCAAGGCATCTGGATCGAGGACACCGCTGGCCGCCGCTTCATGGATTTCCACGGCAACAGCGTGCATCACCTCGGCTACGGCCATCCAAGGCTGGTCACGGCGATCAAAAAGCAGCTCGATGAGCTCTGCTTTGCGCCGCGCCGCTTTACCTGCGAGCCCGCCGTCGAGCTGGCGGAGAAGCTGGCGGCATTGGCGCCCGGCGATCTCGGCAAGGTGCTGTTCACCACCGGTGGTTCGGATGCCATCGAGGTCGCGCTGAAGATCGCCCGCGCCGCGACCGGCCGCTTCAAGACGGTGTCGTTCTGGGATGCGTTCCACGGGGCCGGCTTCGGCGCTGCAAGCGTCGGCGGCGAGGCGACCTTCCGCTCGCACATATCAGGCCCGATGATGACCGGCACCGAGCACGTCGCACCCTGGGACGGCTATCGCTGTCCCTATGGCCACGATTCCCTCGAAACCTCGGGGCTCGCTTGCGCCAACATGATCGCCTATGTGCTCGGCCGCGAACAGGACGTGGCGGCGGTCGTCGCAGAACCGATGCGGGCGACGCCCAACCCGCCGCCGCCCGGTTTCTGGAAGCGGGTTCGCGAAGCCTGCGACCGGCACGGCACGCTGCTGATCTTCGACGAGATCCCGACCGGGCTGGGCAAGACGGGAAAATTCTTCGCCCACGAGCATGATGATGTGACGCCCGACATCGTCGTCCTCGGCAAGTCGCTCGGCGGCGGCATCCTGCCGATCGCCGCCGTCATCGCGCGCCGCGACCTCGACGTCACCGGTGGCTTCGCGATCGGCCACTACACCCACGAGAAGAACCCGGTGACGACCCGCGCCGCACTGACGACGATCGACATCATCCTGGAGGAAGGATTGGTCGAACGCGCGGCCGAACTTGGCCGGCACATGCTGGAGCGTATGCAGCACCTGATGGCGCGCTCGCCCCATGTCGGCGACGTCAGGGGCAGGGGACTGATGGTCGGCGTCGAGCTCGTCGAGGATCGCGATACGCGCGAGCCGGCGCGCGATCTCGCCGAACGCGTCTTCTATGCTTGCCTGGGGCAGGGGCTGAGCTTCAAGGTCAGCCAGGGCAATGTGCTGACGCTGTCGCCGCCGCTGGTCATTTCGAAAGCTGATCTCGATCGTGCGCTCGACATCCTCGAGACCGCCGTGCTGGCGGCCTGACCATGAAGGCCGTGCGCACCGACCGCGAGCTCGCATGCCCCGGCATCGACGCGGGCTTACGGGCAAGGGGCGTCGATCTGGTGGTGACTGTCCGCTCGTCCGACCCGCGTTTGCGGGCACAGACAACGGGCGTTTCGTTCGGCTGACCATAACCGTCTCCGTTGCCAATCGTGGGCTTTCGCAGCGCGAAATCGCGGCCGCAACAGGTATGCGACAGTTCCATGACAACTATCAGGAGAAGTTTGCCTGTCATAAAATAAATAGATTTTACTTATCGATCACCAATCCCCAGAGTTGACCCAACGACGACATTCACAAGCGCTACAGGGTCGCAAGGTCCACCGGCGAGATCGTCACAGTGCATCGCAGAATGTGCCAACAATCAAAGGGGAACTGAGCATGAAATCGCGCAACGCAACTATCGCAATGGCCTTCGCCGCGGCATTGATGTCATCCGCCGCCTTTGCCGAAACCTCCGAACTGACAGTCTATACCGCCATTGAAGCCGAAGATCTCGCCCGCTACGCCGAGACTTTCACAAAGAGCCATCCCGACATCAAACTGAACTTTGTCCGCGACTCCACGGGTGTCGTTACCGCCAAGCTGTTGGCCGAAAAGGACAATCCGCAGGCCGACGTTGTCTGGGGCCTTGCCGCTACATCGCTTCTGGTGCTGAAGACCGAAGGCATGCTTGAGCCCTACGCGCCAAAAGGCGTCGAATTGCTCAAGCCGAAGTTTGTCGACAAGGACACGCCACCGGCCTGGGTTGGCATGGACGCCTGGGCGGCTTCGATCTGCTTCAACACCGTGGAGGGCAAAAAGCTTGGCCTCACCGAGCCGACCAGCTGGAAAGATCTTACCAAGCCGGAATACAAGGGTCACATCGTGATGCCGAACCCGGCCTCGTCCGGCACCGGCTTCCTCGATGTATCGAGCTGGCTGCAGTTGTTCGGCGAGAAGGATGGTTGGGCCTATATGGACGCCCTGCATCAGAATATTGATGCCTACACGCATTCTGGTTCGAAGCCGTGCAAAATGGCCGCCGCCGGTGAAACCGTAATCGGCATCTCGTTCGAGTTCCGCGCCGCGAAATCGAAGAAGGAGGGCGCCCCCCTCGATATCGTCATCCCGTCCGAAGGCATCGGCTGGGACATGGAGGCATCCGCGATCGTTGCGGGAACGAAAAATCTCGAAGCCGCCAAAACGCTGCTCGACTGGTCGATCAGCAAGGAGGCCAACGAGATGTACAATGTAGGTTATGCGGTTCTGGCTATGCCGAATGTCGCCAAGCCGGTCGAATTCCTGCCCGCAGATATCGAGTCCAAGATGATCGATAATGACTTCGAGTGGGCGGCCAACCACCGCAAGGCCATTCTCGACGAGTGGACGAAGCGCTACGACGCCAAGTCTGAGCCCAAGAGCTAGACGCAGAGCATTTCGACAGGGCGCCGTCAGAGCGGCGCCCTTCTCGTAACTCTTCCCGGATGGTCAAAATGAGACACGAACCCGTCGCTGATCTATCGGCAACGCTGGCCGAGGTGCATCCCATGACCGCTGCCGGCAACACGGCTTACCTGCGGATCGAACATCTCTGGAAGGCCTTCGGCGAGTTCCATGCGCTGAAGGACATCTCGCTCGACATCAACGAAGGCGAATTCATCTGCTTTCTCGGCCCTTCGGGTTGCGGCAAGACCACGCTGCTGCGCGCCGTCGCCGGCCTCGACCTGCAGACCAGAGGCGTCGTCCGCCAGGGGGGCACGGATATCTCAACGCTGCCGCCGTCAAAACGCGACTACGGCATCGTGTTTCAGTCCTACGCGCTGTTTCCCAATCTGACGATTGAAAGGAACATCGCCTTTGGCCTGGAAAACACCAAACGGCCGCGCGCCGAGATCGATGCCCGCGTCAAGGAATTGCTCATGCTGGTCGGCTTGCCCGATCAGGCGAAGAAATACCCAGCGCAGCTTTCCGGCGGGCAGCAGCAGCGCATCGCGCTCGCCCGGGCCATCGCCACCTCGCCCGGCCTGCTTCTGCTCGACGAGCCGCTGTCGGCGCTCGACGCCAAGGTGCGTGTGCACTTGCGCCACGAGATCAAGGGGCTGCAGCGCAAGCTCGGCGTCACCACGATCATGGTTACGCACGACCAGGAAGAAGCATTGTCGTTGGCCGACCGCATTGTAGTCATGAACCATGGCGTCATCGAGCAGGTCGGCAGCCCGACTGAAATCTATCGCCATCCCAGGACGCTGTTCGTCGCCGATTTCATCGGCGAGACCAACAAGTTCGATGCGACGGTAGGAGCAGATTCGGTAGGCTTCGGGACGAAGGCTTTCAGATGCGCGCCGCACAGCTTTGCGAACGGCGAAGCAGTCGTCGCCGCCATTCGGCCGGAAGACGTGATTCCACACGGGCCGGGCTCGCGCTCGCCTGGAGCACCCGATGTGGTGAAGACTTCGGAAAACCTGATCGAAGTGACCGTCGGTGAAATGGAATTCCTGGGTTCGTTCTGGCGCACCCGGCTGCGCGGCGGAGAGCTTGGAGACGAGATTCTGATCGCCGATTTCTCGGTCAACGCCACGCGGCGTCTCGGCCTCGCCGAAGGCGGAGCGCTAACGGTGGAACTGCCCGCCGACCGACTGCTTGTCTTCCCGCAAGGAGAGCGCCATGGCGGCGGCAACTGATATCCTGATGCCGTCCGGTCGGGCACTCCGACAGTCGCTCGACAAGGACGAGTTGATCAAGCGCGGCCTGCTGGTCGTCATCTCGTTCTATCTGGTCCTGTCGCTGGCAGCCCCGCTCTACGTGATGCTGTCGAAATCGTTCTCGACCTACAGCTTCGATCTTGGCGCGTTCGAATTCCAGGTCAGCGACAAGCTCGGCAATTTCGGCGAGCCAGTGACGGCCGCCGCTCTGAACGAGAAACTCGCCGCGGTCCCGCCAGAAAAGCTTGCGACCAGTTCCGATGGTCGGTTGCCGGCCACCAGCTTCTTTCCGGATTTCAGTTTCCGCAGCCCGGTCAAATACAAGGTCCGCGGCACGACCGATGACGCTTATTTCCTGATCGGCACGCAACTCCACCGCGGCACCGAATGGCAGGAAGTCGATTCGAACACCTTTCGGCGCATTATGCTGAGGCCCGCGCGCGAGCTTGGGTTGGACAACTACACAACCTACTTCTCGACGCCAACGCTGTTCCGCTCGATCCAGAACTCCTTCCTGATCGCGCTGATCAGCACCATCATCACGGTCGGCATAGCCTTCGGCTTCGCCTACGCTTTGAACCGAAGCAAGATGCGCTTCAAGGGCCTATTCAGGCTCATCGCCATGGCTCCCATCCTGGTGCCGTCGCTACTGCCCGGCATCGCCCTCATCTATCTGTTCGGCAACCAGGGCCTGTTGAAAAGCCTGCTTGGCGGCATATCGATCTACGGTCCGTTGGGGATTGTCGTCGGCTCGATATTCTTCACCTTTCCCCATGCTCTGATCATTGTCTCGACGGCACTGGCGATCTCCGACCAGCGCCAATATGAAGCCGCCGCTTCGCTGCGCGCCAGCAAGTGGCGGACGTTCTGGGTCGTTACCATTCCGGGCGCGCGCTACGGTTTGATCTCCGCGGCGTTTGTCGTGTTTACGCTCGTCATCACCGATTTCGGCTTGCCGAAGGTCATCGGCGGCCAGTTCAACGTGCTCGCCGTCGATATCTACAAGCAAGTGATTGGTCAGCAGAATTTCGAGATGGGGGCGGTGGTCTCGGTCATCTTGCTGATCCCGGCCATCGCCGCCTTCGTCGTCGACCGCCTGGTCCAGCGCAGGCAGGTTTCGCTCCTGTCGGCCCGCTCGGTGCCTTACGAGGCAAAACCCAATCGCCGCTTCGACCTGGTCTGTCTGGCTTATTGCAGCCTGGTCGCGTTGTTCATCGCCGGCATCATCGGCATTTGCCAGTACGCAGCGCTGGTCAAGTTCTGGCCCTACGACCTCAGTCTCAGCCTGAAGAATTTCGCGTTCGGTCGCATGGATGGCGGGGGCTGGGCCTCTTACTACAACTCGATCACGCTCTCATTGTTCACCGCTGTGTTTGGAACCGTCATCGTCTTCGTCGGCGCTTACATCGTCGAAAAGACCGAAGGCTTCAGGACCGGACGGGCAGCCTTCCACTTCCTCGCCATGCTGCCGATGGCGGTGCCGGGGCTTGTGCTTGGCCTGGCCTATATTTTCTTCTTCAACAATCCGGCCAATCCGCTGCACGCGATCTACGGCACAATGGCGATCCTGGTCGTCTGCACCGTGACGCACTTTTACACGGTCGGTCATTTGACGGCCCTGACGGCGCTGAAGCAGATCGATCGTGAGTTCGAGCCGGTCGCGGCCTCGCTGAAGCAGCCTTTCTATCGCCTGTTCACGCGGGTGACAGTGCCGATCTGTCTGCCGGCAATCCTTGACATCTCGATCTATCTTTTCGTCAACGCCATGACGACGGTTTCCGCGGTGGTCTTCATCTATACAACACACACGGCGCTCGCCTCGGTTGCAGTGCTCAACATGGACGACGCTGGCGACACCGCGCCTGCTGCTGCCATGGGCATGATGATCTTCTACACCAACGCATTCGCGCGGATCATTCACTTGGCTGTTTCGAAAGGTATCCTGAAAAGAACTCAGGGTTGGCGGGTACGATAATGAAATGCTCTAGGACTTTCCCAAGTCTCAGCCCTGCGTCGGCCTGCGTTCGACGATGTAGATGTGGTCGGCCGCCAGCACCACTTCCCCGCGCTGGTTGATCACCTCGCAGCGTTCGATCACCCGTCCCGACCCCGGCCTCTTCGGGTCGTCTTCCCTGGCCGTAATTGTGGTGCGCGTCCGGATCGTGTCGCCGATGAACACCGGCTTGATGAAGCGCAACCGGTCGTAGCCATAGGAAAAGGCGACAGGGTTGATGACGGTTGCCGTCAGCCCGATGCCGACCGAGAACACCAGCGTGCCGTGCGCGATGCGCTGGCCGAATGGCGTCGTCTTCATGAACTCGGCGTCCATGTGGTGCGGGAAGAAATCGCCGGTGTGGCCGGCATGGACGATGAAGTCGGTCTCGGTGATGGTGCGGCCGCTGGTCAGGCGCGACGCGCCAATCTCATAGTCTTCGAAATACTGGATCTGTTCCATCAGGGTCTTTCCGCAATCGGCGTCGCCGGTGCCGCACTCGACTGATACGCCGCCTCGACCAGCGCCATCGTGCTCCAGGCATCCTCGACCGGACTGATCAGCATAGCATCTTCTCCGGTGGCAAAACGCTGGACATTGGCCATGCGGCCGACGAAGGCGTCTGGAAACCACTCGCCGGCCAAGGGCACCGCGACCCAGTCCGTTCCACCCTTGGGGTAAATCTCCAGCACATCCGGTTCACCTGTGGGATAATCGAGGTTGAGACCCAGCTTGAGATAGGCGGCACCTTCTGTGCCGCAGATGCGGAACTCGCAGGCCTGGTGCCGGCGGCCGAACTTATGGTCGTGGTTGATCGACAGCGCGCAGCGCACGGTGTCGCCATAGTCGAGAATGGCGCTGGTGCGTGTCTGCGCCACGCCATGGTTGGGATGGCCGAGCGTCTTGGCGTTCACACCCCTGGGGTCGCCGAGCAATTGCCTGATCAGGTCGAGATAGTGGATCGAATGCATGGCGATCTCGACGCGCGGCGCCTTGAGCAGGAATTCCCAAAGCTGCCACGGTGTCGCCAGCGCCAGCCAGGCATCGAAGTCGACGATCTCGCCGAGCCAGCCCTTGCCGACGGCATCCTTGAGCGCCAGCATCATCGGCGCGAAGCGCAATTGGAAGTTCACCGCTGCGTGCAGCTTCCGGGCGCGGCAGATCTCGAGGATCGCGGTCGCCTCGGCAAGATTGCTGCCCATCGGCTTCTGGATCAGCGCCACCGCGCCATCAGGCAAGGACTTCAGCACATCGGCATGACGCGACGGCGGGGTGGCAAGATCGAAGATCGCGCCCTCGACGGCAGCAGCTTCTTCGACCGAGCCAAAGGCCGTCACGCCCCATTGGCTGGCCAGCTTTTCAGCCCTGGCATGATCAGGATCATAAAGCCCGGCTACTGGAAAGCCGGCCTTCCTGTAGGCCGGGAAATGCGCGTCGCCGACGATCGATCCGGCGCCGAAAGTGACGATCGGCCGGGGTTTTGAGGGTTTTGGCCAGGATTGAACGAGCAAGGCAGGGTCGAAACCGCCTTCAATCATGATGGAAGACCTCGTCCATCTCGGCCCACCACTCGCCCTCCTTGCGCGTCGCCAGCGGCTCCTGGCATGGCATGCAGACCGCCCACCATTCCTGCGTCTTCGGATCGGCCGCCATCTTCGCCATGTCGGCCTCGTAGTCGCTGCCGTGGTATTCGAAGGTGCTGAACAGCAGGTTCTCCGGCCGCTTCAGGTAGATCGAATAATTCTTGATGTTGCAGGCGGAGATCATGGCCAGCACGTCGGGCCAGACGGCGGCATGGAGGCGGACATACTCATCGACCTTTTCCGGCTTCAGTCCCAGAACCATCCCCATCCGCTGCATATCAGTCTCCTATTTCGTGATCGCCGTGGTGAATTCGGCGATGCTCATGGCCTTGACCGCGTCCCAGTCCCAATCGATGCCGATGCCCGGCTCGTCGGGCGCCAGCGCCTGGCCATCCTCGATGCGCAGGCGCTTGCCCGTCAACTGGTCGAGTTGCGGAATGTATTCGACATATCGGCCGTTCTGAACAGCGCAGGTCAGGCTGACATGAAGTTCCATCAGGAAATGCGGGCAGACCGGAATGTCGAAGGCCTCCGCCGCGTGCGCGATCTTGAGCCAGGGCGTGATGCCGCCGATGCGGCCGACATCGACCTGCACGATCGAGCAGGCGCCTTTCTGCATGTATTCGCGAAAATGGCGAATGGAGTAGAGCGACTCGCCGATCGCGATCGGCGTCGGCGTCGAGTTCGACAACCGCACATGTCCGTCAATATCGTCGGCCGGCAGCGGCTCCTCGATCCAGGCGAGGTCGAGTTCGCGCAACCTCGCGGCGCGCCGGATCGCCTCGTCAACCGAAAAACCCTGATTGGCGTCGGTCATGATCTCATAGCCGTCGCCGACCGCCTTGCGCACCGCCGACAGGCGGGCAAGATCCTCCGACCCGTGCGGCCTGCCGATTTTCACTTTCGAGCCGCGAAAGCCCTTCGCCTTGGCGGCTAGCGCATCGTCAACCAGCGCCTGCGTCTCGATGTGCAGCCAACCGCCTTCGGTCGTGTAGAGCGGGCAGCGATCCTTGGCACCGCCGGCCAGTTTCCACAGCGGCAGGTTCTGTTTCTTGGCCCGCAGATCCCATAGTGCCGTGTCGATCGCCGCGATCGCTATAGCGGTGATCGCGCCAATCGTGGTGGCATGCGTGGCGAATTCGAGATCGTGCCAGATCGCCTCGATCATGTCGGGGTCGCGGCCGATCAGGCGCGGCACCAGATGGTCTGACAAAAGCCGCATCACCGACGAGCCGCCGGTGCCGATCGTGTAGCTGTAGCCGGTGCCGACCGCGCCGTCGGAATCGGTGATGGTCACGATCGGCGTTTCCTGGCTGACGAAGCTCTGGATGGCGTCGGTGCGTTTGACCTTGGGCACAAGGTCCACCATCCGAAGGTCGACTTTCTCGATTCTGGTCATGCCGATCAGCTCCGCAATGTCTTTCCGGTCTCTGTGGCAAACAGATGCGCCTGCGACATGTCGAGGCTCATGGCGACGCGCTCGCTCGGCCGCAGTGGCCTCGGGTTCAGCATGCGCGACACCCAGTCCGTACCGTTGAATTCGACGAACACCAGCGTCTCGTTCCCGAGCGGTTCGGTAACGGTGATCGGCAGTTCGATCTGGTGGACGTCTGCCGCGCCACCGGAACTGATGCCATGGCCGGTCGGATAGATGTCGTCCGGCCGTAGCCCGAACACAACCTTGTCGCCGGTCGTGACATTGGCCTTGAACTGAGCGGGCAGCGGCAGCTTTTCGCCGTTGGCGAAAACCATCTGGCCGTCATCGATCGTGGCCTCGTGCAAATTCATCGGCGGCGAGCCGATGAAGCCGGCAACGAAGCGGGTTGCCGGCCGCCGAAAGACCTCGTCGGGCGTGCCGACCTGTTCGATATGGCCGTCGCGCATAATGACGATGCGGTCGGCCAGCGTCATCGCCTCGACCTGGTCGTGGGTGACGTAGATCACCGTCGACTGCACCTTGGCATGCAGCTTCTTGATCTCGGTGCGCATCTGCGTTCGCAATTTGGCGTCGAGATTGGAAAGCGGCTCGTCGAACAGGAAGACGTCTGGATCGCGCACGATGGCGCGGCCCATGGCGACGCGCTGGCGCTGGCCGCCGGACAGTTGTGAGGGGCGGCGATCCAGCAGCGTGTCGAGGCCGAGGATGGCCGAGGCCTCGGCGACGCGGCGCTCCATGTCTTCCTTGGCGGCACCGGCGATCTTCAGAGAGAAGCCGAGATTTTCGCGCACCGTCATGTGCGGATAGAGCGCGTAGGATTGGAACACCATCGAAATGTTGCGCGAGCGTGGCGGCAAATCGTTGACGATGCGCCCGCCGATCTCGATCGAGCCGGCGCTGATCTCTTCCAGCCCGGCGATCATCCGCAGCGTCGTCGACTTGCCGCAGCCGGAGGGGCCGACCAGCGCGATGAACTCGCGGTCGGCGATGTCGAGATCGATGCCGTGCACGATCCCGACAGTGCCGTAGCGCTTGGTCAGCTTGGTGAGGGTAACGGTTGCCATGGTATCAGCCTTTCACCGCGCCGGAGGTCAGGCCGCCGACAAGGTGTTTCTGGACGACGTAGGTGAGGGTGAGCGCCGGGATGATCATCACCACGGCCAGCGCGCACATGCCGCGCCAGTCGATGGTGAACTCGGCCGTGTAATCGAGTAGGCCGACCGGCAGCGTCTTGGCGCTCACCGAACGGGTCAGCTGCGAGGCCAGAGCGAACTCATTCCAGCAGGTCAGGAAGGCGAAGATCGCGGCCGACGCGATGCCCGGCCCGGCAAGCGGGAACTCGACCTGCCAGAACGCCTGCCAGCGCGTGCAGCCATCGATCTGCGCGGCCTCCGCGAGGTCCTTGGGCACTTGACGGAAGAAGCCGTCGATCAGCCAGATCGTGAACGGCACGTTGAGCGCGACATAGGCAAGGATAAGCCCGAAATGGGTGTCGATGATGCCAAGCCGCACATAGAGGAAAAACAGCGGCAGCGAGAGCGCAATGCCCGGCACGGTGCGCGTCAGCATCAGCCCGAGGAAGACGCTCGATTTGCCGCGGAAGCGGTAGCGCGCGAACGCATAGCCGCCGGCCATGCCGATGGCCACTGCAATGACCGTCGAGGTCACCGAGATGATCAACGAGTTGCGGAAATATTCGATCACTGGAATGCCGCCTTTGCCGATACCGCTGAACATGGCGACATAGGCGTCGAACGAAATCTCCTGCGGGATCCAGACCGGCGGCTTGGCCATGATCTCGACCGCCGGCCGCAGCGACGAGAGGACGATCCACAGGCCCGGCAGGCAGATCGTCAGCATCGCCAGGAACAGGCCAATGCGATAGACGATGCCCAGCAGCCGGCGCTTCAGGCGGGCGGAAGAATTCTCGTCCATCTTCACCACTCCGCACCAATCTGCGTGCGCGCCGCGGCGAGCTTGTTGAAGAAGTAGACGGTGAAGGCGATCGACAGCAGGATCGAGAAATAGGCCATGGCGTTGGCCATGCCCATGCGCCCGTCGCTGTAGGCGGTGCGGGCCACCAGGGTCCATAGCAGTTCGGTGCGGCCCGCCGGTCCGCCATCGGTCATGATCTTGACGATGTCGTAGGCGCGCGCCACGTCGAGCGAACGGATAGTCATGGCTATGTAGGCGAAAGGCATGACGAACGGCCACGTCACATAGCGGAATGTCTGCCACGGCGTGCAGCCGTCGACACGCGCCGCCTCGATCGGCTCCTTGGGCATGGCGAGCAGGCCGGCGAGGATCAGGATGGCGAAGATCGCCGTCGACGACCAGATCTCGGCGATCGAAATCGCGATGAAGGCGAGATGGCCCTCGATCAACCACGGTATGGCGTCCTGCGTAATGCCGAGCGACTGCAGCGCATTGTTCACCAGGCCGATATTGTCGTTGAACATGAACTTGAACTGGAAGCCGACGAGGATTGGCGAGAACATCATCGGGAACATCATCAGCGTGCGCAGGATGCGCTGGCCGCGTGTCGCTTTCTCGACCAGCATGGCAAGCCCAAGGCCGAGCAGCATTTCGAGATTGAGCGCGATGGTCAGTAGCAGCACCGTGCGGCCGAACGCCCACCAGAAATCGGTGTTGGACAGGATCGAAAGATAGTTCCGGATGCCGATGAAGACGTAGAACGTTTCGGGCCGCGTCAGGCGGAACGGCGTGAAGCTGGAGTAAAGGGACAACAGCAACGGCACAACGACAACTGCCGCCAGCACGATCATGGCCGGAAGCAGCAGCAGGAATGGCGCGGATGGCTTGAAGCCCTTCATCAGAATCCTTGAGGTGTTTGCATTTGGACGGCGGTGGGTGGGCCGGGTGCGATGGGTTAGCGCAAACCGCTGGCCGCGAAACGCGATCGCCTCCCCCATTACCAATGGGGGAGGCAGCCCTGGGAGCCCGTTTCTAGAGCTTGCCGGCGTCCTGGAGGATTTGCGTCGCCTTGGCGGCCGCATCGTCCAGTGCCTGCTTGGAGGTCTTGTCGCCGAGGATCGCCGCCTGCAACTCGGGATAGACGGCGTTCGAGATCTCGATCCATTCAGGCGTCTGCGGCACGGCAAACGCGTGCTTGGCCTCTTCCTGGAAGGCGGTAAGAACCTCCTTCTTGTAAGGATCGTTTTCGGCCTGCTTCAAAACCCAGTCCCACACTGCGGTACGGGTCGGCAGCGGCCCGGCGGCGGCCTCGAGCTTCTGGCTGTCTTCGTTGGTCAGCCACCACACCAGGGAAGCCGCGGCCTCCTTGTTGGGGCAGTTCTCGGTCACCGAGAAGCCATGGAAACCGGACCAGCCGGTGCGCTTGCCGGACGAGCCCTTCGGCGCGACCTTGACGCCGACATTGCCGGCGACCTTCGACGACTTCGGGTCGTTGAAGAAACCGGCCCAGCCCGGCCAGTCGAGGTTGATAGCGACGGTGCCGGACGCAAAGCCCTGGCCGAGATCGTCCCAGAGGTAGTTGGTCGTGCCGGCCGGTACGGCCTTGGCCTTGTAGAGGTTAACGAACCAGTCGAGCGCCCGGATGCCGGCGTCGGAATTGAAGACCGGCTTGCCATCCTTGTCGAGATACTCGCCGCCTTCAGCGACAACCATCTCGTAGAAGCGGCCGTTGATCGCCTCTTCTTTGCCGGCGAACTGCGTGCCGTAGAAATTGGGTGGGTTGGCGAAGAACTGGGCTTGGTCGGTCACTTCCTTCCAGGTGTCCGGCGGCACCAGATCATAGCCGTATTTCGCCTTGAACTTGGTCTTGTTGTCGGCGTTCTCGTACAGGCTCTTCTGGTAGTAGAGCGCCGAAACGTCGAACTGCGCACGCGGCAGCATCTCCAGCTTGCCGTCGATGGTTGCGGACGTGATCGTCGACGGCACGAAAGCGTCGATCTCTTCCTTGGGCAGCAATTTGCTGAGGTCGGTGTAAAGGCCCGTATATTGCGGCGCGAAGGACGAATGGTTCCAGCCGACGCACCAGTTGGTGCTGCCGGAGGCGATGTCGGACTTGAGCTCCTTGTCGATGTCGAAGCCGTTCTTCTTGGTCAGGATGTTGGCCTTGGCGCCGGTCGCCTTCTCCCATTCGGGAATGCGCTCGTAGAGCTTTTCATATTGCTGGCCGCCGATCAGCTTCACGTCGACGGTCACGCCTTCGAACTTGCCGGGCAGGTCGCCGGCAAGGGCAGCGCCCGCACCTGACGCGAGCAACAATGCACCGGCGCACACGCCGGACAGCAGTCTGTTCATTGGTATCCTCCCTTGGTGTCGCCTCCGCGGCGACCGCAACTCGTCTGATGACAAGAAGTGCTACATTCATATACAAACAAAACATTCATAGACACGTCAAGGCGAAATTTGTTTCCGCCGCGCACGTTCCTGCGTATATGAAGGGTGAAATTCACTGGAGGATGAGCCCATGGACGACAGCGAAGACGAGCGCTATCGCGCGCCGGCGCTCGACAAGGGGCTCGATATCCTTGAACTGCTGGCGGGCGTCGACGGCGGCCTGACCCAGGCCGAAATCGCCAAGAAACTCGACCGCAGTCCCAACGAATTCTATCGCATGCTCGACCGGCTGGTGCGGCGCGGCTACGTCACGCGCCTCGACGGCGACCGCTATTCGCTAACGCTCAAACTGTTCGGTCTGGCACAGTTGCACGCGCCGGTACGGCGGCTGGTCTCCTATGCGACGCCGCTGATGCGTGAACTTGCCGAGACATCGCAGCAGGCCAACCAACTCGTTGTTTTTGATCGAGGTTCTGCCGTCGTCATCGGCCAGCAAGAAGCACCGAACTACTGGGGCATATCGATCCGGGTCGGCTCCCATATCAGTTTGTTCGACACCGGATCGGGACATGTGCTGCTCGCCTTCCGCTCACCGGAAGAGCGCCAGATGATGATTTCCGAACACGTCCGCAGCACCGACAAGACGGCGCAATCGACCGAGTTCTTCACCCGTCTCGACCAGATACGCGACCGTGGCTACGAGATGATGGCCTCGATGCAGACAGCCGGCGTCTTCAACCTGTCCGCCCCGGTGCGCAGTTCCGACGGCAAGGCAATCGCCGCACTGTCGATTCCCTACATCACGGTGGTCAACGCGCCTTCCGCGCCCGACATCACCAGGACGATCGAACTGTTGCTGGCGACGTGTGAAAAGCTGTCGCACCTCGCTGGATCAGCAGTCGGCTCATCGGCATGAATTCTTATTTGAATGAAGAATTCCCCCGTGAGATGATTTAAAAAGCCAGAGGGAGGAGCCTCACCATGATCATCGATACCCATCTTCACCTGATCGATCGCTCGGCCCTGCGCTATCCCTGGCTCGCCGGCGTGCCGGCGCTCAACCGCGATTTCTCTTATGAAGACTACGCGACGGAGGCGCAGCGTGTCGGCGTCGGGCGTGTGCTGCATATGGAGGTCGATGTCGATGCGGCCGACATCGAAGCCGAGACCGCTCGTGTGGAAGGACTGTCACGGCAGTCCGGCAGCATGCTGGCCGGGGTGATCGCGTCCTGCCGCCCTGAGGAAGGGGACTTCGCGGCCTATCTCGAACGGCAGCGGGCAAACCCGTTCGTAAAAGGCTTTCGCCGCGTCCTCCATGTCGTGCCCGACGATCTCTCGGAAGGTGCGGTGTTTCGCGACAGCATAAAGCGGCTTGGCGGCACCGGCCTGACCTTCGATCTCGTCGTGCTGCCGCACCTGATCCCCAAGGCGATCGCGCTGGCCGATCTGGCACCCGATGTGACGTTCATCCTCGACCATTGCGGCGTCCCCGACATCAAAGGCAAGAGCGAACATCCATGGCGCGAGCATATGAGCGACATCGCCCGGCGCCCGAATGTCATGGCCAAGATTTCCGGTGTCGTCGCCTATGCCGATGCCGGCAGCTGGACGGTTGAGACGTTGCGGCCGTACGTCGAGCATACCATCAATTCATTCGGCTGGGACCGCGTCGTCTGGGGCAGCGACTGGCCGGTCTGCACGCTAGGCGGCGGCCTGTCGACCTGGGTGGCGGCGACCCATGCATTGCTCTCGGGCTGCAGCATTGCCGAGCGCGACAGGCTGTTGTCCGGCAATGCCCGCAAGCTGTGGCGGCTCGACTGACTGGTCCTTTCAGATGGTTGTCGAGACGTGCCGTTCGCGGCCATAGAGCGAAACCAGCAGCACGATGACGAAGCCGAGCGCGGCCTGCACCGCTGCGGGCTGGAAGCCGAGGCCGATCAGCAGCGTGTTGATCTCGGTCAGCACCAGCACGCCGGCGATCGTGCCGAGATAGCTTCCCCGGCCGCCGACAAGTGCTGCGCCTCCTACGACGACCGCCGCGATGGTCTGGAACAGATAGGGCTGGCCGACATCGCCATAGGCCGAACCGGTGAAGCCGAGCAGCAGCACCCCTGCCACAGCGGCGAAGAAGGCGCTTGCGGCATAGGTGATGACCCACATGCGAACCGGGTCAATCAGCGCCAGTGGCGCCGCGCCCGGATTGCTGCCCAGCGCGTAGAGCCGGCGGCCATAGGGCGTTCGCTCCAGCACCAGCACGACGAGTGCGGCCAGCACGACCAGGCTCGGCACCAGCCACGGCACCGGCAGCGGTCCGGCCGATCCGCCGATCGACACGAAGCTGGAAACCGCTTGCGGCGCGGAGCCCGACGGGAAGCCGGCTGTCCACAGCAGCACCAGCCCTTGCACGACCATGCCGATGCCGAGCGTGACGATCAGCGGCTGGATGTCGAGGCTGCGCGAGATCAGCCCGTTCAGCCCGCCGATGACGAGCGCCAGCACGCCGACAAGGCCGCAGACGAGGACAAAATTCCAGCCATCGCCATAGAGCTGCGCCGCCACGACATTGGCAAAGCCGATGACGAAGGGGATTGAAAGGTCGATGCCGCCCATGATGACGACCAGCGTCTGGCCGATCGAGGCGACGGCAAGCAGCGAGGCGAGCACCAGCATGGCGCGTATGGCAAACGGCGCGGAGTAGCCAGGAATGAGGACCGTGCCGGCGAGATGCAGAAGGGCGGCGACGCAGAAGGCGCCAACCACGCGGGCGTTGGTTGTCGCGAACAGGTTTCGCCCGGTCATGTTAGCGCCCCCTCGTGGCAAGACGTTCCTGCAGCGCTGTCAGCATCACGGCCAGCACCAGGATCGCGCCGTAGGCGATCTGCAGCACGAAGGTCGAGACGTTGAACGTCGTCAGCACGCTTTGCAGCAGGAAGATGTCGATGGCGCCAATGGCTGCACCGGCGACGCCGCCGCGCCCGCCGGCCAGGCTGACGCCGCCGAGCGCTACGGCGGCGATGGCGATCAGCGTGTAGGTCGGCCCGATGTTAGGGTCGGCGGAGCCGATCAGCGCGGTCAGCATCAGCCCGGCGCATCCGCCCAGGATGCCGGTCATGACATAGGCGACGAAGCGCACGCGCGTGACATCGACGCCGGCGGTGTAGGCCGCGCGATCGTCGCTGCCCACCGCCATCAACTGGTCGTAGTAAGGGGTGCGCCGCACCAGCCACCAGGCAATGAACATCAGTGCCAGCGGCAGCATCGACAGCGGACCGGACAGTGCCTTGAGCCAGGCCGGCGCCGGGCCGATCGGCGCCGGCAGGATCGTCAGCGTGACGCCGGTCAGGATCAGATAGGTGCCGAGCGTGGCGACGATCGGCTGGATGCGCACGATTGTCGCGAGAAAGCCGTTCGCAGCACCCACCAGCGCGCCGACGAGCAACGCCGCCGGAACGAGCACCAGGGGTGATGAGATGCCGGCGCCGAGGAACAGCACCTGGATCGCCAAAGCGTTGACGAAGCCCATCAATGGCCCGACCGAGATGTCGATTCCGCCACGCCCGGAGAGGATGACAGGCGTGGACGCAATGGCCGCACCGATCAAGGGCGCCGCCAATCCGACCAGCGCGCCCCAGGAACCCGGCTGGAACCGCCCAGGGCTGAGGATAAGATTGATCGCAAGCAGCACGACCAGCAGCACCACCGCGAAGCCGAAATTTCGCCCAAGGGACAAGAGACGCGCAACAGGGTTCATGCCGCACGTCCGAACATGGCTGATATCACGCTGTCGGTGGTGAGCGCGTCGCCAGAGATCTCGGCCGCGACTTCATTCTCACGGAACACCAGCACGCGCTGGCACAGGAGAAGAATCTCCTCGATTTCACTGGATAGGATGACGAGCCCCATGCCGTCGGCCGCCAGCCCGCGAAACACGTCGTAGATCACATGCCGCGTCGCCACGTCGACGCCACGCGTCGGATCGTTGAGGAGCAGGATCGCGGGCTCCAGCGCCAGCGCCCGCGCCAGCAGCACCTTCTGTTGGTTGCCGCCCGACAAAGTGGTGATCGGCGCATCGGGCCGGGGTGCGGCGATCGACAGTTTTTCGCGGTAGATGTCGTAGCGCGCCTTGCGTGCCGACGGGCTGATTAGCCCGAGCCGCGTGTCGCGCGACAAGGTCGAGACGGCGAAATTGTCGAGCACCGACTGTGTCGGGAAAATGCCGTTGGCGCGTCGGTCGCGCGGCAAATAGGCGATGCCGCTGGCGACAGCCTTGCGAAACCCGGTAATCTTTCGGGAGGCATCTGATGAACCGAGTTCGATCGAGCCGCCATGGGACGGTTCCAGGCCGGCAAGCATCTTGAGAAACAGCTCCTGGCCATGACCATCGAGACCGGCAAGCCCGACGATCTCACCCGGAGCAATGGCCTGCGTGATCGGGCTGGCGCCGGGCGCGATGACGAGTTCCCGAACGGCAAGATCACCAAAATCGAGAGCAGTGCGATCAGCCATGCGACAATTCCGCAGCGGTACGTGGCGCCATCGCCTTGAGAAGTTCCGCCGGCGTGGAAGCGCCGCGCTCTTCGGTGCGCACGACGCTGCCGCCCCGCAGGATCGAGATGCGGTCCGAAAGCGACATCACCTCATCCATGCGGTGGGTGATGAACAGGATCAGGCAGCCTTCGCCGGCAAGCGCACGCATCAACGAAAAAACCGATTCGCGGTCGGCGAAGTCGAGCGCGGCGGTGACCTCGTCGAGGATCAGGATCTTTGGGTTGCGCACGATCGCGCGGGCGAGAACGACCAATTGCTGCGCGGCAAGCGGCAGCAGGCCGGCTGGCTTGTCGAGGGGGACGTCGGTGACCGCGAAGCGCTTCAGCGCAGCTTCCGCCCGGTCACGGCGCTCATGACGGGGAACGGCACGTCGGACCAGTCCGTCGAGGCCGAGCAGGATGTTGTCGGTTACGCTGCGGTCCGGCGCGATCAGCACCTCCTGGAATACCGTGGCGAAGCCTTGCGCCTGGAAGGCCGATGGATTGGCGCCAGGGAATGGCTTGCCGTGCAGCAGGATCACACCGCTGTCCGGCTGGACGATGCCGGACAACAGCTTGACCATGGTGCTCTTGCCCGAACCGTTCTCGCCCAGAATGGTGTGGATGGTCCCCGCCCGGAACGCGATCGATGCGTCCGCGAGCGCGATCGTCTCGCCATAGCGTTTGGATATGGTTTTGATTTCAAGCATGTGTCACAATTCGATGCTGGCAG
>NZ_RZTC01000022.1:20310-67540 GCF_004023165.1 Mesorhizobium sp. M7A.F.Ca.MR.176.00.0.0
GCCTGCTGAGAGGCTAGTTCGCGCAGCGTTATTTTGCGCAGGCGTCGGGGACCTTCGAATAATCCCAGCCCTTGGTCGGCGCCGGGTTCGAGAAATAGGCGTCGAGCCATTCCTCCGGCATCGGATCCTTCGGCGGGATCGGGAAGATCGACACGGCATCCGTCGTCATGCAGTCCTTGTACCAGGCACCGAGATCGGCGGTGTGGACAGGCGGGATCGGGATCAGCATCGTGTTCAGCTTCGGCTTCTGTCCGTCGAGCATGCGCTCGCCGACGCGGAACAGCGTTTGCGCGGTCCAGTGCGGCAGCACCGCATGGCCTTCGAAGCGGTACTTGTCGGGGTTGGCCTTCCAGTAGCCCAGCGCATCGCCGGTGATCGAGCCGGTGATCAATGGCGCCGGCCGGCCGGCTTCGGCGAAGGCTTCGGCAACGACGCGGCTTTCGCTGCCTGTCGTCCACACCGTATCGATCGGCGCCGGGTTGGTGGCGATCGCCTGCAGCACCACGGTCTTGGTGACGTTGGCCGTCCAGTTGCCGTTGACGTTGCGCGAGATCTTCAGCTTCGGATTTTCGGCCAGCGCCTTGTCCGCGCCCTGGCGCTCCTGCACGACGATCGGGTGTCCCGCGATGCCTTCGACCAGAAGGATGCTGGCGCCGTCCGGCTGCGCCTTGCCGATCGCCGCCATCATGTCATAGCCCCAGCGCGCATAGTTGGAATCGACATTGATCGCGTTCGGGCTGGTCACCGAGCCGGCCGCGGTGATGAACGGAATGCCGGCCTTGGCGGCAGCGTCGATGGCGTCGTCAAGCGCCGTCGCCGAACCCGGGATCGAGGTGATGATCGAGCACTTCTTGTCGATGAAGGCGCGGATCTGGTTGATCTGCTGGCTGGCATCGTTGTTGGAATCGGACACTTCGAAGCTGGACACCATTCCGTCGGCAATCAGCCCGTCGACAAGACGCTTCAGTTCCTTGGTCACCGTGACCCGCCACGGATTGCCCTGGTATGATTCCGAGTGGCACCATTTCCACGGCTTCGGCGGCGCGGTGAAATTGTCCCAGGCCGAGGGCAGCACTTTCTGGGGCGCGCCGTCATACTGCGCCTTGAGTTCGGTCGGCAGTCCACCGATGACGCCTTGCACATCCTGTGCAAAGGCGGTCGTTGCAAGCGAGGCAAGCGCCGTTGCGGCCAGCAGGCCGCGGATCATTCCTGTCATTCTTGTTCTCCTCCGTTCGGTTTGGTTCAGGCTCCTCCACCGCAGCGCCGGACACCTGCGCCGGGGAACTCTCCCGAAACAGGCGATTGAGATCGGCAACGACCTGTCGGGCTTGATGCCGGGAGGTCATGCCGGAAAGGATGCGTTCGGAAGCCGCCTGCTGGAACGCCATGTAGCCGTCATGGCGCGGCCGCACCCATGCGCCCTCCAGCGTCGCGCGCGTATCCCGATAGAAGTCGCCGGTTGCTTCATTGACGGCTTGATCTTCCCAGGCCGCTGCATGGCCGGGCTGGCCCCCGGCGGCGGCATAGGGGCCGCGCTGGACATCGCCGCTCGCGACCCAATAGGCGAAGTCGATCGCGGCATCCCTGGCTTTGGAAAAGGCTGAAACCGCTATGCCGGTGCCGCCAAGCGCCGAACCGACCGGGCCGCCGGAACGGATGACCGGAACATCGGCAAAGGCCAGCCGGTTCGCCCGAAAGCCATCCGTCGCATAGGACACGTAGCCATAGATCAGTGGCGCGCAGACGAACCTGGAACTGGCCTCCGCCATACGTTCGGAGACGGCAATCGGGTCCATCTCGAAACACGCGGGATCGACCAGCGCTGTGATCTCGCGCATTGCCTCGAAGACTTGGCTACCGATCTCCACATCGATCAGATCGTCGGATGAATCGGTCGTGCAGGCATGCCCGAGATTGCCGGCAAGCGTGTAGAAAACCATCAACACGTGAGGCGGCCGCAACGGCAGCAGCACGCGGTCTTGACGGGCGAGATCGAGCACCTCGCTCCAGCGCGCCGGTGGCGCACTGATCGCATCCGGCCGCCATGCCTGGACTTGGCTTGCCGCATCGATCGGGAAAGCCCATTGCCGTCCTTGCCAGTTGTAGCTCGGATAGGACTGGCCGACGCTGCCCGAGGCAAGGGCCGTGCGTTCCGCCTCGCGTCCGGCGACATCCAGCGGCTCCAGGCAGCCTTCGGCCGTGATCTGGCCGACATGCGGATGGTCGATGACGATGAGATCATAGGCGCGCGCCAGTTCCTCGACCGGAAAGGATTCGAAGTCCTGAAGTGAGCGCTTGTCCCATTCGATCACGACGCCGGTCTTCTGCTGCCATAGCGTCGAGCAGGCGACCATCGGATCGTAGCCACGCGGATGGCTCCAGGTCATGCCCTTGAGGATGGGCACGCTCACAGGCCGAACTCCGCGCGGATGGCGGCACTGTGCTCGCCGATGCGGGGCGCCGCCCGATCGACCTTGGCCCTTATGCCATCGACCCGGAGCGGCGAACTGGTGGTGAGGATCGACACATCGTCCTCGCGCGTCACAGTCTGCAGCATGTCGAGGGACTGGAACCCTTCGCTCGCCAGCATCTCCGGCCAGGTCAGCACTTTGGCGCACCAGATGTCGGCCGGCTCGAGGATATCAAGCCACTCATCGATGGTCTTGGTCGCGATCCGCTGCGCGATGATCGCCTTGATGTCGTCGCGCGCGGTGAACCAGGATGCCGGCTTGTCGCGATAGGGTGCGAGTTCGCTGAGCGACAGGAGATCGGCCAGCTTGGGGATCGGCGTCATGGCGATGGCGAGATAGCCGTCCTTGGCCGGATAGACACCGTAAGGCGCCGACAGATAGGCATGCGCACTGCGGAAACTGGAGCGCCTGGGCAGCCGGCGGCCGTCATTGAGATGCGTGGTCAGCACCTCGAACTGGAAATCGACAAGCGCTTCCAGCAGGCTGGTTTCGATGTGGCTGCCCTGACCGGTGATACCGCGCCGCACCAGTGCGGCCAGAATGCCCTGCGCACAGGCCGCACCGGCCAGCATGTCGCCGATGGCGAGGCCGAATGGCACCGGCCCCTGGTCCTCGTCGCCGTTCAACCACATCACGCCGGAACGCGCCTGCGCCAGGAGATCCTGGCCCGGGCGTTTGACCCACGGGCCGTCCTCGCCATAGCCGCTGATCGAGGCATAGACCAGGCGTGGATTGATCTTGCGGACCGCCTCATAGTCCAAGCCGAGCCGTTCGATGACGCCCGGCCGGAAATTCTGGATCAGCACGTCGGCCTTGGCCAGAAGGCCGCGCAGCGCCTCGAGGTCGGCCTCGTTCTTGAGGTCGATGGCAAGACTTTCCTTGGCCCGGTTGATGGCATGGAAGATGGTGGAATCGCCGCCGATCTCGGTGTCGCTGAGATAGAGCCGGCGCGACAGGTCGCCGCCATCCGGGCGCTCGATCTTGATGACGCGCGCGCCGAGATCGAGCAGCCTCAGCGAGCAATAAGGCCCGGACAGGAACTGGCTCATGTCGACGACGACGAGACCGGCGAGCGGCAATTCGGCTGCTGCCGGCATCGTTATTTCTCCGTCTTGCCGACGAAGTCGGCCGGGTTGCGGTACTTCACCGTCTGCAGATGCTCGCAATAGAGAACCAGCTCGCCTTCGCCCTTGAACACCTCGTAGCTGGCGCGGATCAGCCCCATCTCCTGGTAGCGGGGCTTCTTGTCGAGATTGGAGCGGATCGAATAGATCGTGTCGCCAATGAAGACGGGTTTTATGAAGCGGAGCTTGTCGTAGCCATAGGAAAAGGCGTTGACGCAGTTGGTGGCGACCAGTCCCAGGCCAGCCGAGAAGACGAAGGCGCCGGCGATCAGCCGCTTGCCGAAAATGCCTTCGCTCTCGGCAAACATCTGGTCCTGCACATAGGGGTGGATGTCGAGCACCAGCGTGTTGAACAAATGGCTGTCGCCTTCGGCCATGGTCCGTCGCAACGAGCGGATCTTCTGCCCGACCGGCCAATCCTCATAGAACCAGTTTTCGGCGTTCCATACCGGCAGCGCGGCATGATCCGCCGGCATGTTCTTGGGATACGTCGAGGCGACACCGACGGTGGATGCGAAATCGTTCATGACCGAATCCGCCAGTCCTGCCGAAGGGACCGCGCAACCATTTGAACACGCATCAAGGCGCCTGAGTGCAAGACGTCTCCTCCCGTCAATCTTCTTTTGTAAATAGTATTTTCACATATGGGGTTGCGTTGCAAGCGTGAACAGGCGAAATTTTGGCTGCTCCGGCGCGCTGAAGCGCAGGCGGGCAGGGAGGAAAATCATGCGCAAGGATTGTCTGGTCTTTGTCGGCAGCCTGAACCGGGAGGCGCCGTATTTTCAGGGCGCTCGGGGCGTCGGTCTCGGCGTCTACAGCTTTGACGAGGAAACGCTGGAAACCCGAAAACTGGCTGAAGCCGATGACGTCGACAATCCAACCTTCTTCTCGGTGACGCCGGACGGTTCACACGTCTACGCCAATTCGGAAGTCTTCACCTGGCGCGAGGGAACTGTCTCCGCCTACAGCTTCGATCGTGCCTTGGGCGCGCTCACCTATCTGAACAAGCAGCCGTCGCTGGGCAGCATCACCGCGCACAACACCATCACCCGCGACGGGACGAAGCTGCTGGTCGCCAATTACGGCATGGGGGAAGGCGGCCCGGACCGCGCGGTGGCGGTCTATTGCTTAGAGGAGAGTGGTGCCTTGTCGGCCCCGCTGGCCAGCGTCTCGCATTCCGGCAGCGGCCCGAATGCGGCACGACAGGAACGCTCGCACGCCCACAGCATTACCGAAACCATTGCCGGCGGGACAGCCATCGTCGCCGATCTCGGCATCGACCAACTGGTGTCCTACCGGATCGAGCACGATGGCAACCTGACCAAGCTTGCGGAATCCGCTTTGCCGGCGGGCGCCGGTCCGCGCCATCTTGCGCTGCATCCAAACGGACGTTTCGTCTTCGTTATGAACGAGCTGGATTCGACCATCGTGGCGATGGCGCTGGACGAAGCCTCGGGCAAGCTCACGCTCATCGACGCGAAGCCCGCGGTGCCGGCCGAGGCGCGCGACAGCAACCATTGCGCCGACATCCAGATCTCGCCGGATGGCCGTTTTGTCTACGGCTCCAACCGTGGCCATGACAGCGTCGTCATCATGGCGGTCGACCAGCAGACGGGTTCGCTGAGCCTCGTCGGCTATATCTCTTGTGGTGGCGCGACGCCGCGCAATCTGGCGCTGACGCCGTCAGGCGGCCATCTGTTTTCCGCCAACCAGAACGCCGACCGCATCTCGATCTTCGCTCGCGACGCCGAGACCGGCATACTCAGCGACACCGGGCGCGCCATCGAGATCGGCACGCCGATGTGCGTCAAGATCGTGCGCTGAACGCCGACAACTGTGAAGCCTTGGACAAAATCGCCCTGGGCTCAAGCCTGTTGTATTGCCGAGAGCTTCCAGTTCGAGCCATTCTCACGCACGAATGTCCACAGCTCGGTCGTCTCTGTCGGATGATCATCGTCGCCCGCGACGACCTTGCCGCTGGCCCGTTCGCGCGTGACGTCACGAGACTCGTAGCGCAATGCGGCCGTGGCGTAGTCGCGGTCATCCTCACGCCAGCTTTCAGCGACGTCGGCCTGCAGCAACGTGATGTCCGTTACCTCGTTCCTGAGACCTTTCTGGGCATTGTCGGCCAGCTCTTCCGACAGATAGGATACCATTTCGGGGGTAACAGCCCGGCGCAAAGCGGCATGGTCTTCGCGCCCGAATGCTTCCTGGACATCGGTCAACAGCTGCTGGAATGCGTCGAGGTCGGTCTGAGCCAGCGTGATCTCATCAGAACCGATGGCCGGAGAGCTTCCGCCCGAACCACCGCCAAAGCCGGGAATTGTGAAGGAGCCTGCAGTCTGCTGCCCTGCCGTTGCGCGGTTCTCAAATCTCGAAGCCTGGGCATGGCCGGCACCGGCGAGCGCTGGCGCAGGACCACGCGCCGATTGCGAGCGGAAGAAGCGGATAGCCAGCATTATCGCGCCACCGATGAGCAGGGCCTGAAGCAGGAAACCGAACATGCCGGCCAGGCCGCCGAAGCCTTGGCCGACGAGCAGACCGATCAGGCCGCCGAGCAGCAGGCCCCGCATCATCGTTCCACCAAAACCGCTCATGAAGCCGGGCCTCTGCGGGCCGGCCTGCGGCTGCCGGGCCGCGTTGTTCACACCGGTGTTGGGCGTCATCGAACGCTCGACCGGAGCGGTCGGGGCCGGTGCGGTCCTAGTCGGCGGTGCCGATTGGAACGTGCGCATGCCACGACTGCCGAAACTGCCGCCGCGGCGCGCCTCGGCATGGTCTATCGCGACCATCGAAAACGCCAGGAACAGTCCTGCAAAGAGGGCTGCAAATCGGCTTGTACGGGAAGTCATCGGAGATGAACCTTTGTCTCTGCGGTTTCGGAAATTTTCAGCCGTCGCCGGGTGCCGGCGTCATGCGGTCAATCGAACAACTCTTCGAAAAATGATTTCTTCCGCTTTGGATAGCGGTGGCCGTGGGAGCGGGAATAATCGTCGTCGCGGCCCTGGCCGTGTTGCGGCTGGGAGAATGCTGCCGGCTGTGGCTGCGGCGCCGGCGCCGCTTCCCTGCCGGAACGCTCGATGATCTTGTCGAGTTCTCCCCGATCAAGCCAGACGCCGCGGCACTGCGGACAATAGTCGATTTCGATACCCTGGCGTTCGCTCATCACGAGCGCAACGCGGCAGGAGGGGCAAGTCATGCCAAGGAGAGAAGTAGATGTCATACGGCGCTCCAAACCAAAAAAGAAGGAACCCGCTCGACCGAAAAGGATGAAAACGGGCCCGTTACAGCGGTCCGACATCACAGTCGCCAAAAGCGACAGTCAGAGGGGCCCGGCCCGCAGGGGACAATTAGGAATGCAGCGCCGCGCCTTCAAGGGGCGATATTGCCCGCAAGAGTGATTTGTTCGCCATCTCGCTCAGACCGTGACCACGATTTCAAATCGTCACCACGATTTCAGATCGTCACCACGATCTTGCCGAACTGCTCGTTCGACTCCAGGTGGCGATGTGCCTCGACGATTTGGTCGAACGCGAAGGTCCTATCGATGATCGGCTTTAGAGTCCCGGTCTCGAGTCCTGCGAGGATGAAAGCCTTGGCGGCCTCCAGTTTCGCCGGGTTGCCGGTGATCTCGTGGACGAGATAGCCGCGCAGCGTCAGCGTCTTGGCCAGCACGGCGAATAGCGGAAACGGTGTCGGCGCCTGGCTCAGTCCGCCATATTCGATGAGGATGCCGCTATGCGACATGGCCGCCGTCAGCGGCTCAAAGATCGGGCCGCCGACCGCATCGAACACGACGCGCACGCCTCGCGGCCCGGCGATCTGGTTCAACCGCGCCGCCAGATCTTCCTCCGTCGAGGACACGACTTCGGCCGCACCTGCCTCGAGCAGCGCCCGCATCTTCGCCGATGTTCGCGTCACCGCAATCGTCGTCGCGCCCACACTGTTGGCGATCTGGATCGCGGCAAGCCCGACACTGCTCGACGCCGCGGTGATCACCACGTGGTCTCCGCTGCGCAGCCCGGCGATATCGATCAGCGCGCCATAGGCGGTGAGGTATTGCATCCAGACCGCCGCTGCCGTTTGCCAGTCGAGCGACGGCGGGTGCTTGACGATAAGTTCCGCGGGATAAGTGGCAAGCTCGCCATAGGCCGGCCAGCGGATCATCGATTGCGGCGGGATGACACTGACGCCGTCGCCCGGCGCGAATTCCTTCACGCCGTCGCCTATAGCCTCGATGACACCCGCCGCTTCGAGACCAAGCCCCGAGGGCAGCTTCGGCGTCTCGATATAGGCACCCGCGCGCAGCAGCGCCTCGGCGCGGTTGAGGCCGAGCGCCTTGACGCGGATTTGAACTTCGCCCGGACCCGGTGGGGAAAGCTCGACGTCCTCGATGCGCAGAACCTCGGGGCCGCCATGCTGGTGAAAGCGAACCACACGTGTCATTCGGGATACTCCAAATCACCTGAACCGAATGAGCTATGCAGATAGACCTTCCGGGGATAAATGGCTGTAGAAGGAGAACAGTAGAAACCAGGAGTTCCGAATATGGACCGGCTCGAGAGCATGGCGGTGTTCGTCAGGGCCGTCGACCTCGGCTCGTTCGCGGCCGCCGCGGTCGCGCTCGACATCTCCGGACCGATGGTCGGCAAGCATGTCCGGTTCCTCGAGGAGCGGCTGGGCGTTCGCCTGCTCAACCGGACCACGCGACGGCAGAGCCTGACCGACTTGGGCCGCGCTTACTATGAACGCTGTCGGGTGGTGCTGGCCGAAGCCGAAGCCGCCGATGCGCTCGCCGCCGACCAGTTTTCAGAGCCACGCGGAAAACTGCGGGTCACCATGCCGGCGCATTTCGGTCGCCACTGCGTGACGCCCGTGCTGCTGAAACTCGCCCGGCAATATCCGATGCTGGAACTCGACCTATCTCTCAGCGATCGCTTCGCCGATCTTGCCGAGGATGGCTACGATCTCGCCATTCGGACCGGCACCCTGGACGACAAGGCGGGGGTGATCGCACGCCGCGTCGCGCGCCAGGGCATGGTCGTCTGCGCGGCACCCTCCTATCTCAGAATTCATGGCGAACCGCGATGCATCGAGGATCTCGCCGATCATCATGCCATTATCTACCGCCGGCTCGGTCAGGTCGTTCAACCCTGGCTGTTCATGCGCGAAGAGCAACCCGCGCTCGAGATCACACCAACCGGCCGGCTTCGGCTCGACGATCTCGACGCCATCGGCGATGCGGCTGCCGACGGCATGGGCCTTGCCTGGTTGCCCTGGTGGCTGGTGCGCGAGCGCATTGAAGCCGGCGTTCTGCTGGCGCTGTTGCCGGATCAGCCGCGATATCTCTACGACTGCCACGCGCTTTGGCTGCAGACACCGCATTTGCCGCTGAAGGTGCGGCTGGCCGTCGATGCGCTGGCCGCCGCCTTGCCGAAGTCGATGGCTTAGACGCAGCGTCGCAGCCGCTTTCAGTTGAGATCGCGCGGATACTCCTTGACCTCGCTGCGGTCGACGATCAGCTCATCGCCATCATGGGCGGTGATGTGGGTCTCGATCCGCCAGACCTTTCGCAGCGCCCTTACCGTCGCCTTCACTGAAAGCCGCACCTGCCAGTCGCCGCGACCATAGGACTTGTCCCAGGTGCAGGTGCCGACCGCCGAGTTCGGATCGTCGGGGTGGATGATGAACCGGTCGACATGCCTCGCCGAGAGCACCATTCCCGTATGCGGATGCCGCACCGTGCCGCCATCATTGACGACCTGGTAGACGGTCTCGCCGGTGACCTGGTCCGTCGACACCGAGCGCTGAAAACCGTCGCCCTTGGCCAGCACCTCCTGCTCCATCGGCGCGGCGCTTTCCGGAGTCAGGAAAACCCCCAGTGTGTCGTCCAGCTTCTGCTGCGCGCGCACCGGCAGGATCAGCCGGCTGTCGCCGCAATGGATCGACAACGTCGCCTGCTCGGCCGTCGGGAAGACGATCGGCCAATGCGATGTCGCCAGCGCCAGCCGGATACGCTCGCCGACCTCGAAACGCTGCCCGCAGCAGCGCAGCTTGATGCGCACCGTCTCCGCCTGGCCCGGCACCATGGGTGCGATGTCCAGATCATCGTTGCGATGGCTCAGATTGAGGATGCCGTAGCTGATACGCGAGGCGGCACCTTCAGGAAATACCTGCGACAGCGTGGCGGACAGAAGGGCGACGGGCTTGTCGGAGGAGAGCTTGACCTCGAATTCGGGGAAGCCAAGGATCTCGACCGCTTCGGTCAACGGCGCCGTCTCGAAGATCAGGGCATTGCCTTCTTCCATGCGCTGGTCGACCGGCAAGGTCGGCATCACGCCATAACCGCACCAGGCGCCGGACGACAGACCGGCCGTCTGCGGCGATGAAATCTCCAGAACCGCGTTTTCGCCCTTGGCTTCGCTCAGCACATGCGGCGCAAGGTGCAGCACCTTTTCGCCGACGCCGGGTCCCGGCCACGCCGGTTCCGCCACCCAGCGGCCGGGCCGCTCGTCATAGATCGCCGCCGGCCGTGCGGGATCCTGGATCCAGGCGCGCAGCATCGGCTCGTCGGCAATGCCGGTGTCGATGCCCTTGAGATATTGATCCCACCAGCGCAGGCACTCCTGCAGGAAGCCGATACGCGGGCCGGGCATGGCGAAGTGCGGATATTTGTGGCCCCAGGGTCCGATCAGGCCCTTGCGAGGGCCGCTCAGCTTTTCCAGCATCCGGAAGATCGGATTGGGATAGCCGTCGGCCCAGCCGCCGACGGCATAGACCGGGATCTCGACATCGGCATAATCCTCGCAGATTGAACCGTGCTTGTAGAAATCGTCGCGGCGCTGGTGTTCGAACCAGTCCTGCATCCAGATGCCGTTGCCGTTCAGCCGTTGCTCCCAAAGATCGCGCCAGCGGTCGCCGACGATGAGCGGATCCGGTGGCGTCATGGCGATGGCCCAGGCGGTGGTTCCCCACATCAGATTGTCGCACATCATCGCGCCGCCGAGATAATGCACGTCATCATTATAGCGGTCGTCGGTCGAGCACAGCGAGACGACGGCTTTCAGCGCCGGCGGGCGGCGGGCGGCGACCTGCAGCCCGTTGAAGCCGCCCCAGCTGATGCCGATCATGCCGACACTACCCGAGCACCAGGATTGCCCAGCCAGCCATTCGATGACCGCCAGGCAGTCATCCTGCTCCTGCTTCAGATACTCACCCTTGCACAGCCCCTCGCTGTCGCCCGAGCCGCGCATATCGACCCGCACGCCGGCATAGCCGTGACCGGAGAAATAGGGATGCGTCAGCGCATCGCGCTCCACCGTTCCGTCACGCTTGCGATATGGCAGATATTCGAGGATCGCCGGCACCGGATCGGCCTCCGCGTCTTCCGGCAACCAGATGCGTGCGGCCAGCTTGACGCCGTCCGGCATCGGAATCCACAAATTCTCGATCTCGCGGACTTTTCGCGGGAAATCGGTGACGACGCGGATATCATGCATGGTGGCTCCTCTCAACGCCCCGGCCGACACTTGCGCCGGTGGCGATCCTTATGTGTTCAGCGGGAAATGGCAGGTCAGGCGGCTGTCGCCAACCGCGGCCGGGACGGGGACATCCACCGCGCAGCGGCCTTGGGCCTGCGGACAGCGTGTGTGAAATTCGCAGCCTGAAGGGCGCGCCAACAAGGACGGAACGTCAGCCGGCAGCGTGATGCGCTGATGCACCCTGTCGGGATCGGGCTCTGGATTGGCCGAGAGAAGGGCCGCCGTATAGGGATGATGCGGCGCGCGGAAGATCGCTTCGGTTTCGCCCTGTTCGATGAAGCGTCCGAGATACATCACCGCCATGCGGTCGGCGATCTGGCGCACGACATGCAGATTGTGGGTGATGATCAGCATCGACAGGCCCATGCGGTCGCGCAGATCGTTGAGCAGGTTCAGCACCTCTCCCTGCACGGAGACGTCGAGGCCGGCGGTCGGTTCGTCGGCGACGACCAGCACCGGGTCCAGCGCGATCGCCCGCGCCACACCGACGCGGCGTGCCTGGCCGCCGGAAAGCTGGTGCGGGTAGCGGTCGGCGAAATCGCGCGGCAGTCCGACCAGCGCAAGAAGCCGTGTGACTTCGGCGTTGAGATCGCGATCCGATAGTCCGTGGATGACGAAAGGCTCCGACAGCAGCGAGCGCACGCTGAGCCGTGGTGACAGCGATCCGACCGGATCCTGGAACATCATCGGCATGCGTCGCCGCACCGGTTTCATCGCGGCGTTGGACAGGCCTTGCAGTTCCTGCCCTTCAAACAGGATCGTGCCCGCTTTCACCGGCTGAAGACCGTTGAGCGTGCGCGCCAGCGTCGTCTTGCCCGAGCCGGATTCGCCGACCAGCGCGAAGGTGCTGCCTCGTTGAAGCGTGAAGCTGACACCGGACACCGCTTCGATCTCGGTGGCCCGCCCCGCGAGCCTGGCGGACAGGCCGCCAACCCGGAACGAGACGCGCAAATCGCTGACGCGGAGCAGGTCGTCGGAGCTCATGCGTTCATCGCTCCCAAGGGAATGTCCGCATGCCAGCAGTGGGCGATGTGAGACCCACCGAGGACTGCGCTGGGGGGCGGCGTCAGGCATTGGGCGTCGGCGCGATCGCAGCGCGGCTGGAAGACGCAGCCGCTCGGCCGGCGGCGCAGGTCCGGTAAGGTCCCGGCAATGGTCGGCAGGCGGGCAACCCGCTGCGACAGCCGGGCCGGATCGCAGGCCAGCAGCTTCTGCGTGTAGGGATGTCGGGCGTCGTGGAATATCTCGCGGGTCGTGCCGCTCTCCACCACCTCACCGGCATACATCACGATCATCTCGTCGCAGAGTTCGGCAATCACGCCCAGATGATGCGAGATGAACAGCACCGAGCAGCCGATGTCGCGCTGCAGATCCTTGAGCAGTTCGATAGTGGCCACCTCCAGCGTCGCATCGAGCGCAGTCGTCGGCTCGTCGGCGATCAGCAGCGCCGGTTCCATCATCAGCGCCATGGCGATGGCGATGCGCTGCTTCATGCCGCCGGAGAACTCGTGCGGAAACTGCGTCAGCCGGCTTTCCGGATCGGGAATGCGAACCTTGCGCAGCATTGCGACCGAGCGCGCATCCTTGTCCCGCTTCGACAGGTTCGAGCGATACTGGATGTCGCGCATCTGGCGCCCCACCGACAGCACCGGGTTGAGCGCACCCATCGGGTCCTGGAAAACGGTGGCGATCCTGAGACCGCGCAAGCCGCGCATCGCGGTGGGGTCGAGCCGGGCAAGGTCCTTGTCGCCCTCGAAGATGATCTCGCCCGATGTGATTTCACCATTGTCGGCGAGCAGGCCGAGAATGGCGTTGATGAGCGTCGATTTCCCGCAGCCGGATTCGCCGACCACGCCGACGCTGCGGTTGGCCGGCACGGAAAAGCTCACCTGCTTCAGCGCCTCCAATCGCCCACTCTCGGTGTGGAAGGCGACGCTCAGATTCTTGACCTCGAGAACCGTCATGAGCGTCCCTTCAGCCTGGGATCGAAGAGGTCGCGCAGCGTCTCGCCGAAGAAGGTGAAACCGAGTGTCGTCAGCACGATCGGCAGGCCGCCGGCAATCACGATCCAGTAGGAATCGCGAATGTTGGCGAAGCCGTCATTGAGGATCGCGCCCCAGCTCGGCGTCGGCGGCCGCACGCCGAGCCCGAGGAAGCTCATGCCGGCCTCGATCGCCACCACCACGGGAATGTCCATCGATATCAGGATCAGGATCGGGCCGATGATGTTGGGCAGGATGTGGACGCGCAGGATGCGGCCCGCACTGGCGCCCATCGAGCGCGCCGCCATGACATGTTCGGCTGATTTGAGCACCAGCGTCTGGGTTCTGATGATGCGGGCATAGCCCGGCACATTGACCAGCATCACCACCAGCACCACCGCGTAGAGCGAGGGGCCGAACAGGGTGACCAGCGTTAGCGCCAGCATGACGGTGGGAAAGCTCTTCACGGCGTCGAAGATAAGCAGCAGCACATTGTCGAGCCAGCGCGGCCCATAGCCTGCGATCAGCCCCAGCACGACGCCGACAACCAGCGACACCGCTGTCGCGCCCAGCGCGATCAAAAGCGCGACGCGCCCGCCATAGAGCACCCGGGTGAGAAGATCGCGGCCGAGATGGTCGGTGCCGAGCAGATGCAGGAGGCTAGGCGAAGCGAAACGTTCGGCCGGCGATATCTTGCTCGGCGCATAGCTGGTCAGGCCGCTGGCGAACACCGCCGACAGCACCACCACCGTCACCAGCGTCAGGCCGATGGCGCCCAGCGGTTCGCGCATGATGCGGCGCACGGTGCGCCATATCATGCCGAGACGGAAGCTGCGGGATGGCAGCTCAGTTGAAACTTGATCTGACACGGGGATCCAATAGGCCGACCAGAATGTCGGCCGCTACGTTGACGAGGACGAAGAAGACCGTGGTGACCAGCACGGCTCCGGAGACGATGGGGTAGTTGCGCACCGAGATCGCCTCATAGACCAGCTTGCCGATGCCGGGGCGGGCGAAGACGATTTCGGCGAAAACGGAAGACGACAGCATGTGGCCGATGCCGACGCCGAGCAAGGTGATGGTCGGCAGCACGGCGATGCGCAGCGCATAGGTGTAGACGATCCGGTGCTCGGTCAGGCCGAAGGCGCGCGCCGTGCGGATATGGCTGGCCTCCAGCGTCTCCAGCATCGAGGCGCGCACCATGCGCGAGATGTAGCCGATCCAGCCAAGGCCGACCGCCAGAGACGGCAGGATGAGGTGCTGAAGCCGGCTGGCGAGGTCGCCCGGTTCGCCGGCGCCGATCGCCGGCAGCCATTGCAGGGCGACCGCAAACACCAGCAGCGAATAGATGGCGACGACGAAGGATGGCACGGCGATCATCGCCACCGACAGCACCCCGATCACCTGATCGACAAAACCGCCGCGCCGCACCGCCGCGATGCAGCCAAGCGGGATGCCCAGCGCCACCGACCACGTGATGCCGCCGACCACCAGCGCCAGCGTGAACGGAAGCTGTTCCATCACCACGTCCAGAACTGGCCGATCTGATAGCACCTCGGTGCCGAGATCGCCGCGCAGGACCGATCCGTAGAAATGTAGGAACTGCCGCCAAACCGGCTGGTCGAGGCCCATGCGTACGCGCAGCGCCTCCATCATCTCCGGCGTCGCGCGCGGCCCCAGCGCGACGGAGGCCGGGTCGCCGGGAATAAGGTAGACCATGGCGAACATCATCATCATGGCGACGCTGATGATGATGGCGCCAAGCCACAGACGCTTGAGGGCGTAGCGGATCATTTCCAGTACCTGTCGGACGGTCTTTGGCGGGAACGAGCCCCGCCCGCCGATGTCATGCCGGTTTGAAGTCGGTGAACACGGGTTCGCCGTTCGGCTTCAGGCCGGCCACTAGCGTGTCTCGATTCATGATGCCGGTGACCTCATGCGTCAGGAAAACGTAGTTGCCGTTCTCCTCCATCAGGTCCTGCAGCTTCTTGTAGATGACATCGCGTTTTGCCGGGTCGAGCTCGACCATGCCCTCGGCGTTGAGCTTGTCGAATTCCTCGCTTGAAAAACGCTCCCAGTTCCACACACCGATCTGGTCGCGGGTAAACCAGGCGGTGGCCCAACTCGGATCCGGCTGCATGGAGAAGCGGCTGATGATCATCTGCAGCTTTTTCCAGTAGTCGCCTTCCTTGGCGCCAAGCGTCCAGAAAGTGCCGCTGTCGTTCTGCTTGATCTCCACATTGAGGCCGACATCCTGCAGGTTCGACTGCACGACCTGCGCCGCGGTCAGCCGCTCGGTCTTGTTGAGGATGTCGAGCGTGATCGTGGTGCCGGCCAGCCCCTCCTTGGCGATCATGTCGCGGGCGCGGTCCGGATCGAAATCGAAGAGGTTCTTCTCGCGATGGCCGGGCAGGCCGGGCGCGATGATGCCGGTGGCGGTGGCGGCGGCGCCGAAATAGGCGGCGTCGACCACTGCCTTGCGGTCCACGGCGTACTGAACCGCGCGGCGCATGTTCGGATTGTTGAAGGGAGCGACATCCTGGTTCATGCCGAGCCAGACAAAGGCCAGCGAAGGCTTCTCGACGACGGTCGTCTTTGGCGGCGGTGTCTGCTTCAGCCGCGAGATCGAGGAGACCGCGGTCCAGGTGTAGTCGAGGTCGCCGGCCTCATAGCCAAGTTCGGCGGTCTTCTCGTCCTCGATCGGATGGATGTGGATTTCCGCGAAGGCGCCTTGCTCGTACTTCCAGTCGGGATTGCGCACCAGCACGGTGCGCTGCTTGGGCAGCCATTCCTTCAGGATGTAGGGGCCCGACTGGGCCACCGGCTTGACGCCCATCTTGCCACCGAGTTCGGTGATGGCGCGCTTCGACAGGATGGTGCCGGACGGCGTCGGCAAGGTCGACGTCCATAGCGGCGCGAAGGCCTGCTTCAGATGGATCAGGCCGGACAGCTTGTCCTTGACCTCGACCTCCTTGAGCGTCGCCCAGTCGCCGGAATAGGGGCTCTTGTTGGCGGGATCGGCGATGCGTTCGATCGAAAACTTGACGTCTTCGGCCGTCATCTGGCCGTAGCCATCGGTGAAGCCGATATTGTCGCGCAGCTGGAAGGAGACGGTCAGCGGATCGAGCTGCTTGATCGTTTCCGCCGCCATCGGCCGCCAGCCCCAGCTATCGCCCGGCGTGGTGACGACGAGGCCGGCGAAGATGACGCTGGTGATGTCGCCTTCGGGGGCCGCCAGCCGGAAACAAGGGTCGAGCGTCTGGATGTCGGCGTAGGAGCGCACCTTCAGGATCGGACCGTCGCTCGACCAGGAAATTTTCGGATTGACCATTGAGGCGAGGCCGAAAGCGCCGGCTCCTGCGAGCAGGCTACGGCGCGAAACCCTGGTGTCGGCTAGAATGGACATGCTCTACCCCTCTGCTGTTTTCGTTGTCTTGTTTCCGGCCGTTGGCCATTCTCCAAGCCGGGCCGAATGTGTCTGTCAGCTAAAACTGCTAATAATAGACATCTATGTCTAGCGAAAATTTTGCCGGCATGTCCGAATCTTGGATACGGACGATCTTGCGGGAAATCTCGATATCCGATCCGACCCCGTCGCTGCGTCGGCATGGGCAAGCGGCTAAGCGCGAAATGTGATCGCGCACACGGTGCGGCCTGGCCCGCCATTCGGTGGGGCCTGGATCAAGAGCTGGAGCGGAGACGCGCTCTCCGCTACCTTCACTTCCAGATTTCGGCCGCCAGGCGCACGAAATTGCCGCCCAGGACGTTGCGCACGGTCTGCTCGGACTGGCCGCGGCGCAGAAGCACATCGGTCAGTTCGCGCATCTGGCCGGGAGCCGCGTAGGTCGTCGCCCCTTCCGGATATTCGCTCTTGGGCCAGAATTGCGGATTGTCGGAAATGATACGGTCGATGCCTTTGACGTCGACGGGGAAGGCGTAGTCCAGCCCGATGCCGACATGATTTGGGCCAGCCAGGTCGACGAGATATTCGATGTGGTCAGCCAGCCTGTCCGAGTCCGTGCGTCCCTCTCCCAGGAAACGATTGAGCCCTACGATCGCGACGATGCCGCCGGTGCGCGCGCAGGCCTTGATCTGCTCGTCGGTGATGTTGCGGCCATGGCCGCACAAGGCCTTGGCGTTGGAGTGCGAGAAGATGACCGGCCGGTTGGAATACTCCATCACCTCCATCGAGGTGCGATAGCCGGTGTGGGTGACGTCGACGAACATGCCGAGTCGGTTCATCTCGTCGATGACCTGGCGGCCGAACGCCGTCAGGCTGGTCTCGACATCGTGGCAACCGCCGCCGGCGAGGTTGTTCCTGTTATAGGCGAACAGGATCTGGCGCACGCCCAGATGGTGATAGAACTCCACCATCTCGATGCGGCCGTCGAGTGCGTTCATGCCCTCGATGTCGAAGGTGATCGCCAGTTTGCCCTCGAGCTTGGCCTTGCGGATTTCCGCGACCGAGGAGACCAGCGTGTAGTGCTCGGGATTGGCAAGGATCCAGTGGCGGAAATTTGCGAGCGTCCGCACTGTCTGCTCCCAGGGCAGCAGGTCGAAGCCGACATCGATCGACAGATAGTCGATGCCGGCGTCGCGCCAGATCTGCAGATTGTTCAGGTCCGCAGCCGGGTCCGGCATGAAGCCGGAATGTGCGTCCCATATGATTTCAGTGTCGAAAATGGCCCTGGCGGCAGTCGAAACGCTCACTTTTTCCTCACTCTCTTGGCAACGCCGACATGACGGAAGGCCGGATCAAGCAGCGTTCCGGACGTGCGATCCAGATGCAGTGCGCATCAAGTATCAGGCCACAGACACATGTGTCTAGACAGCTCCGAACGGGCCTGTATGGTCGCCGTCGCTGCATGTCGCTCCGACCGGACCATCGGCAAAGGGAGAACAAAGATGAGCTCAAACGGAAGCCATGGCGGGAGCGATAGCAGGCATATCGCCGTGATCGGCGGCGGCATTATCGGTTGCAGCGCGGCTTTCCATTTGCTGCGGTCCGGCGTGCGCCGGGTGACGGTCATCGATGCCGGCCAGCCGGGTGCCGCGACCACCAGCGCCGGCGCGGGCTTCGTCTCCCATTGGTCCGCCGGCATGATCCCGCTCGGTGAAGAAGGCCTTCAACTGCAGCAATATGGCCTCGATTTCTATCGCAGGCTGCACGAGGTCGGCGTCGAGATCGGTTATCGGCCAAACGGCACCTTGATCATGGCGCTGACCGAGGAAGGGCGCGAGCGTTTCGTCCGACCGGTGCTGGACTCACCCTATGCCCCACCGGAAATGCAGGATTTGAACGCCGCGCAGATCGGCCAGAAGATGCAGGGCCTCATCGATCCGGCGCGGGTCCATTCGGCCGCCTACAATCCGCATGGCATCCAGCTCGACACCAAGCTGGCGATGGGGGTACTGACCGGCCAGATCAGCGAGCTCGGCGGTGTTTTTTGCAGCGGCACACGCGTAACGGCCGTCCATGATGCCGGTGACCGGGTGACCATCGAGACCGATCAGGGCAGCCTTGAGGCTGACGGCGTGATCGTTGCCGCCGGCGCCTGGAACAACCAGGTCATGTCAGGCCTCGGCTGGAAGTTGCCGCTGCTGCGCGTCGTCGCAACGCGCATCGTCACCGACGATCGCGGGCTGCCGTCGACCATTCCCACGGTCCAGTGCCGCGAATTGCGGCTGTGGCTGCGCGAAACATTCGGCGCCGTCATGTGGGGAACCGGCCGGCATTACAAACCTCTCTACAAGACCGACGACAACGAGATCGAACCTGGCCAGCCGCACAATATCGAGCTGATGCGGGAGACCTCCGAGCAGGAGCTTGCCGAGTTGCAGACTGTGTTCCCGCCGCTGCGCGGTTCGACGATCGCGAGCTGGGCGCAAGGCGTGCCGTGCTACACGCCCGACAACGGCCTTGTCGTCGGCAAGGTGCCCGGCAGCGACAATGTCGTGGTCGTCGGCGGCGACAATGAGAGCGGCGTCACCCATGGACCGGGTCTTGGCCGGCTATCCTGCGAACTGGTCCTCGGGCACACCCCGTTCGTTTCCGCCGAGCGGTTCCGTGTCGATCGCTACGCCTCCGATGCCTTCAAGTCGGAGGCCGAGATCGAGGCCGCCATGCCGGCCTGGGGCGCGCGTCATGAAGCGTCGCGGTTTGGTCGCGAGGCCTGATCTGTCAGCTGTCGCCGACGCTTGCCTGCAAGCTGTCGCCGACGCTGGCCAGCAGCGCCTGCGCCACCGCCCTGACCACCGGGCCGGCATTCTTCCTCATGACGATGTGGAAGGAGCCGGCGTGGCGACGCGAGGCCTTCGTCAGCCGAACGAGCTGGCCGCGGCGCAGATGCTCGTCGGCAAACCCCGCCCAGGCGAGTGCCGCGCCGCGCCCGGCGATGGTTTCATGGATCATCGACATGTAGCTGGTGAACCGAGGCCCATCGAGTTTCCGCTCGGTTCCGATCCATGACTGCCAACTGTCGATCGCGCCGGGCGGCGTCACCTGGTGCAGCAGCGGCACCGCCAGGAAAGCCTCGGGGTCCTCCGAGGCGAGCCCCGGGTAACGCGCCAGGAACGCCGGTGCGCAAACCGGGAACCATTCGCCGTCGAGCAGTTTGTCGGCCACGAATTCGGGCCATTGCCCGGCTTCGCCGAAACGGATCGACAGCGCCACTTCGGGCTGGTCGAAATCCCTGTAATCGGTGGATGTCTGCAAAAGCACCCGGTCGCCGGCCACCCGCGATGTGATGAGGTCGAAGCGCGGCATCAGCCATGCCTGCGCGAAATCGTGGCTGCAGCCGACCACGAATGTATCGCTGTCGTGCGCGGTCAAATCCTCGACCGCTTGCCTGATGGTGCCGAGACCCTCGCGGATCGCTTCGGCCAGCGTGTTGCCGGCCCCGGTGACGGCGACGCGGTTGCCTTTGCGCGTGAACAGCTCGACCGACAACTGGCGCTCGAGGTTGGCGACATGCCTGCTGACCGCCGATTGTGCGATGTTGAGCTCCTGCGCGGCCAGCGTCAGCCCGCCATGCCTGGCGGCAGCCTCGAAGACGACCATGGCGTTCAGCAGGGGAAGCGATGTCTTGAGGGTTTTCACGATCCGAACCTGCATTCATGCCTTTTCGATATGGAGGTCTATCATTTCTGTATTTGCCACAAGCCTTTCCGCATCGCACACTCTATCGAAAAATCATCCTAACGCCAGCGAGCAGAAAGGTGTTTGCCGTGCAGGCCTACACACCGAACAGCCAGCCTATCGATAGAAGCGAGACCGTCAGGCTGATCGACCGGCAACGTCCGGACTGGTCGCTGGAACAGGCCTTCTATGCCGACCCGGCGATCTTCGCGCTGGAACGGGACTTGTGGTTTCCGCGCCAATGGATGCTTGTCGCCCATTCCAGCGAGGTGCCTGAAAAGGGCCGCTACATCGTGCGCCAGCTGTTCGACGAGGAGATCATCGTCGTGCGCTTCGGCGATGGCGAGGACGACATCGCGGCCTATTACAATGTCTGCACCCATCGCGGCTCGCGGCTCTGCGCCAAAGATGGTCGCGGCAAGCTTCTGGTCTGTCCCTATCATGCCTGGTCGTTCAGGCTGACCGGCGAACTGAAATCACGGCAGGACCTTCCAGCAAGCGTCGACCCGGAAGCGCTGGGACTGCACCGCGTGCCCTGCAAAAGTTTCGGCGGCCTCGTGTTCTGCGGCCTCGATGCCAACTCGTTGCCCGATATCCAGCCTGTCGCGGACGGGCTGACCGCCGGGTTGTGCGAAAACGGCCTCGACCGTGCACGCATCGTCGCACGCAAGAACTATCTGACCAAGGCGAACTGGAAGCTGGTGCTCGAGAACTTTCTCGAATGCTATCACTGCCGGCCGGCTCATCCCGAATATTACCGCGTCAACGGCCATGTCAAAGTGACCGCGACCCGCGATGCCGACAAGGCGGTCGAGTGGCAGAACGAAATCGAGGCCTGGCACAGCGTCATCGGCGATGCCGAGTTCCACAAGGGCGCATGGCAAGCAGGCGACCTCGACACGATGCCGTTTGCCATGCACCGCAAGCCGATCGGCTCCGGCCGTAACACGCTGTCCAATACGGGCGAGGGGGTCTCGTGCCTGATGGGTGGTCGTCACGCCTATGATGGCGGCGAAAGCGGCTTTCGCCTCGGACGCCTGTCGTTGGCAAGTGCTGCCAATGATTATGTCACGCTGTTCCAGATGATACCGCGCAACGCCATGGAAACAGACGTCATCCTGACCTGGCTCGTCGACAAGGATGCCGATAACGACGTCGACGCCGATGCGATCAGTTGGATGTGGGACGTCACCACGGTGCAGGACAAGAAGATCACCGAAGACAATGCCGACGGCATCATGTCCCGTGCCTACCGGCCGGGCCCTTATACGCCGCTGGAAAGCCAGACCTCGTTCTTCGTGCAGACCTATCTGTCGGAACTGCGCTCGCTGATCACCGGCACGCGCGGCGCGCCGGTCAGCCAGTGGTCCGCGCCGAAGGAACTTTTCGCTTCGCCGAAGGCGGCGAGCTGCAACACGCGGCTCTGACCCGCGGCCGAAGATGCCTCTTTGAGGCGTCGCATTCCGATGCCATATGAAGGTGGCCGACGGAATGTTGCGGGAGAGACAGTTTATGACCAAAGGTTCGGACTTGTTCGTCGCGGCCCTCGAGAACGAAGGGGTCGAACGGATTTTCGGCATTCCCGGCGAAGAAAATCTCGATATCGTCGAATCCATCCGCCGCTCCTCGATCCAGCTGATCCTGACCCGCCACGAGCAAGCAGCCGCTTTCATGGCCGCCACCTATGGCAGGCTCACCGGCAAGGCAGGTGTGTGCATCACCACGCTTGGCCCAGGCGCGCTCAATCTTTCGACCGGTTCGGCCTATGCGCTGCTCGGCGCGATGCCGATGATCATGATCACCGGCCAGAAGGGCATCCTGTCATCCCGGCAAGCGCGCTTCCAGATCGTCGATATCGTCGCGGCGATGAAGCCGCTGACCAAGCTGTCGCGCCAGATCGTCTCGCCGAAGATGATCCCCTCGCTGGTGCGCGAAGCTTTCCGTGTCGCCCAGGAAGAGCGTCCCGGCCCCGTACATCTTGAACTGCCGGAAGACATTGCGGCGGCCGAGTGTGAACCGATCGCGCTGGTGCCGACGCACCCCGTCGAACTGCCGCTGGCCAGCCCGGGCGCGCTTGATCGCGCCGCCCGTATGATCATGGAAGCCAGGCGTCCGCTGTTGATGTTCGGCGCGGCGGCGTCGCGACCGCGCGTGACCCCCGATGTCGCGCAGTTCGTGCTGCGGACGCAAATTCCCTATTTCACCACGCAGATGGGCAAGGGAACCGTGCCCGGCGGCACGGAGCTCTATATGGGAACGGCAGCCCTTTCGGAGCGCGACTATGTGCACGAGGCCATCGAGCAGGCCGATCTGATCATCACCATCGGTCACGACACCGTGGAGAAGCCGCCCTTCATCATGGGAGCGAAGGGGCCGAAGGTCATTCATGTTGGCTACCATTCAGCCGATGTCGAGCAGGTCTATTTCCCGCAAGCCGAAATCGTTGGCGACCTCGGTCCTTCGCTGGCGCTGTTGGCCGACCGCATCGAGGGCAAGATCCCCAACGCACAGGCCTTGCTGCCGCTGCGGGAAGGCATTCTGAGCCGGATCGCCGCGCGCGCCACCGAAGACCGTTTCACGCCGCAGCGCATCGTGCATGACGTGCGCGCCGTGATGCCGGCGGACGGAATCCTGGCTCTCGACAACGGCATGTACAAGATCTGGTTCGCGCGCAACTACCGGACGCGCATGGCAAACACGATCCTGCTCGACAATGCGCTGGCCACCATGGGCGCGGGCTTGCCGTCGGCGATGATGGCGGCACTGCTCTATCCGCAGCGCCGTGTCATGGCCATCTGTGGCGATGGCGGGTTCATGATGAACAGCCAGGAACTGGAAACCGCCGTCAGGCTCAAGCTCAACCTGGTCGTCCTGCTGCTCGAGGACCACGCCTACGGCATGATCCGCTGGAAGCAGGCGGTCGATGCGTTCCCGGATTTCGGCATGACCTTCGGCAATCCCGATTTCGTCAAGTATGCCGAGGCCTATGGCGCCAAGGGGACCAGGGTTGCGGAGATCACCGACTTGCGGCCGGTGCTGGAACAGGCCTTCACCGGCGGCGGCGTGCATCTCGTCGTCGTGCCCATCGACTATTCCGAAAACACCAGGGTGCTTGTCGACGAACTGCGCGAGCGGCTGCCAGCGCCGCAGACGCCCTGACGGCAGCGACAAGCCGCCGTCAGGATTGCTTGGGCGGAAGACCCTACACCTTGCAGTAAGGCGTCACCGGCTCGATGGTGCCGAAGTCCTTAGCGATCTCGTAGCCGATGCCGTCGGCCGCCGCCTTGCCTACATAGGAATGGCACAGCGTGTGGTTGTTGGTGGCGTCGACACGGATCTTGCCTTGCGGTGCGTCGAACTCGATCGACGGCAGCGCGGCCAGCACATCGTCGTCCTTCAATGATCCAGCCTTCTCGGCGGCCAGCGCATAGAGATGCAGGCCGTTGTAGCCGGCCTCGCCGATGCCGTTGACCATCTTCTCCTGGCCGAATTTCTCGCGGAAGCTCGAGATGAACTTCTTGTTGACCGGGTTGTCAAGCGCCATCCAGTAGGGTTGCGGCGCATAGGTGCCGGCCGCCACGCCGGGCGGCAGCGCGTCCTTGTTGAAGACCTCGTCGAGCGGGGCGATCAGCGGCTGCTTGATGTCGAAGCTGCGATACTGCTTGAGCTGGGTGACGGCGTCGTTGCCGACCACCATCGACCAGACGACGTCGGGCTTCAGCGACTTGATCTTCTGGAAGGCCGGGCCGAAATCGGTGGTGCCGAACGGATAATAGTCGGCGCCGATGATCTTGCCGCCGGCCTTCTCATAAGCCGCCGTGATCGCCTCGGTCATCTTCTGCGGCCAGGCATAGTCCGAAGCCATGACATAGATCGTCTTGCCGAGGTTCTCGGCCACCCACGGCATCATCGGGTCGACCTGCTGCATCGGGATCGGGCCGGTGGCGACGAAGTAGCGGTTGCATTCGCCGCCTTCGAAATTGGTCGGGTAGAAGAACAGCTTCTTGGCCTTCGAGGTGACCGACAGCGTGGCGCTGCGCTCGGGCGAAATGATCGTGCCCATGATCACGTCGACCTTGTCTTCGTTGATGAGCTTGCGCGCCTTGTCGATGGAGCCCTTGGTCGTGGTCTGGTTGTCCTCGATGATGAGCTCGACCTGGCGTCCGCCAATGCCGTTGGCGGCGTTGAGCTCGGCGGCGGCCAACTTGTAGCAATTGAGCAGCGTCTCGCCGAGGATCGCCTGCAGCCCGGTGATCGGGATCGACAGGCCGACCTTGACGGTGTCGGCGGCGCGCAGGATCGACGGCGCGCCGACGATGGCGAAGGCGGCCGCGGCGCCGCCGGATTTCAAGACAGTTCTTCTGCTTATCATTGTTGTGTTCCCTTCCAGTCCCAGGCGCGCCCCATGCACGCCTTACAAAGCCAACAGGTCCAGGCGCGCTTCGGGCGGGCCCTATAAAGCCAACAAATCCTTGAGCAGGGTCTCGTCGGCGAACGCCTCCGGCGCGCCTTCATGGACGATCCTGCCCTTCTCCATCACCAGACAACGGTCCGATGCCTTGAGAACGAGATCGAGATTCTGTTCGACCAGAACGATCGCGATGCCGCGCTCGCGGGCTATGCGCGGCACCAGTTCGGCGATCGACTGCACGATGTTCGGCTGGATGCCTTCCGAGGGCTCGTCGAGCAGCAGCACCGACGGCAGACCGCAGAGTGCGCGGCCGATCGCCAGCATCTGCTGCTGGCCGCCCGAAAGCGTGCCGGCGACCTGCGCTTCGCGTTCGCGCAGGATTGGAAAATAGCCGAAGATGTCGGCCGGAATGCCGCCGTCGCCACGGTCCTTGGCGGCGCGGGTGCCGACTTCCAGGTTTTGCCGCACCGTCAGCTGGTTAAAGATCCCGCGCCCCTGGGGCACATGCGCGATGCCTGCGCGCGCGCGGCGGAAAGCCGGAGCGTTGGTGAGGTCCTGGTCGCGGAGGATTATGGCGCCGCCGCTTGCCCGCAAGCCGCCGGCGATGACGCGCAACAGCGTCGTCTTGCCGGCGCCGTTGCGGCCGAGCAAGCCGATCACTTCGCCCGGCGCGACGCTGAGGTCGATGCCGTTCAGCACGGGGAGCAGACCGTAGCCGGCCGACACCGCCATTGTCCGCAGCATGATCAGCGCCTCCCCAGATAGACATCGCGGACCATCTCGTCGGTCTCGATGTCATGGAAAGGACCGCTGCGCAGCCGGCGTCCCTGATGCAGCACCAACGTCTCGCAGTTCAGCGCCCGCACGAAGCGGATGTCGTGCTCGACGGCAACAATCGAGAACTCGCCCTTGAGGCGCAGCAGCATCTGCGCCGTCGCCAGCGTCTCCTGCGGCGTCATGCCGGCAGTGGGTTCATCGAGCAACAGCAGGCGCGGCTCTATGGCCAACGCCATCCCGATCTCCAGCCATTGCTTCTGGCCATGCGCGAGCTCGCCGGCCAGCGTGGCGGCACGGTTACCGAGCGCGACCAGTTCCAAGAGTTCACCAACCGGGCGCACTGGCGAAGGCGCGCCCCAGCGCGCGACCTTCAGATTGTCCTCCACCGAGAGGTTCGGGAAGACCGAGGGAATCTGGAATTTGCGGGCGATGCCGAGCCGGGCGATGCGATGCAGCGGCAATCCGGCGATGTCATGGCCGAGGAAGCGCACGCTGCCGCTGGTCGGACGCAGCGTGCCGGTCAGCACGTTGAGGAAAGTGCTCTTGCCAGCGCCGTTCGGCCCGATGATGCAGCAAAGCTCCTTGTCTCGTACGGTGAGGTTCAAAGCCTCCAGCGCCTGCAGTCCGCCAAAGCGGATACCGACATTTTCAGCCTGGAGCAGGATGTCGCTCATTGCGCGCGCCTCCTGCCCTTGAACAGGCCTTTCAGCCGCGCGTAGATCGACAGGATGCCATCCGGCAGGACGAAGACGATGATGACGAAGACACAGCCGAGCAGAAGGGGCCATAGGCTCGGGTTGAAGCTGCTGATCGTCTGCTGCGCGCGCTGAATGAAGATGGCGCCCAGTACTGGCCCAAGCAGCGTGCCGCGTCCGCCGACCGCCACCCAGACGACAACTTCCGTCGACAGAAGCAGCCCGGACAGATCGGGTGCCACCAGCCCGGCCATGCAGACATAGAGGGCGCCGGCAAGGCCGGCGATCGCCGCCGACAGGACGAAAGTGACAAGCAGCCGCAACGGCGCATTGTGGCCGAGCGCGGCCGCCCGGATTTCATTGTCTTGAATGGCGGTCAGCACCGTGCCCCAGCGGCCACGGCTGATCAACCAGAGCGCCAGCACCGTCATGGCGACGATGGCCGAGACGAAGATGTAGCTGGGCAGATCCTGGCTGAGATCGACGTGCAGCCCGCCAAGATCGAACTCGATCGGCGGGATGCCGATCAGGCCGCTGTCGCCGCCGGTAACCGAGCTCCAGGAGACCGCGGCCTGCTGGCAGATGACGCCCATGGCCAGCGTGACGATGGTGAAATAGCTGCCACGGATGCCGCCGAAGAACAGGAAGTAGCCGATGATGGCGGCGACGAAGGCCGCACCCGCCACCGCACCCATGATGCCGAGTAAGCTTCCAAAGGGGATGGCATCATTGAGTGTGACCAGCGCCATGATGTAGCCGCCGATGCCGAAAAAGGCGGCGTGGCCGAAACACAGGATTCCGGTGCGGCCCCAGAAGAAGTCGAGGCTCGCCGCGAAAAGGCCGAAGATCAGCGCGTCGCGGATCACCGTCAGCTGATAGCCGCCGGCAAAGAACGGATAGATGATCGCGAGCGCCACGCAGGTGGCGAAGATCAGCAGCCAGTTGCGATCACGGGCGATCATCGCGACGCTCCGTTGAACAGACCGTTGGGCCGCAGACGGACAGCGACGATAGCAGCCAGCAGCACGATCGCCTGCGCCAGCGACGGCGAGATCTGATAATTGAGGATGCTGGTCATCCCGCCGACGAAGACGCTGCCGGCGACAAGGCCGCCAATCGAGCCGACGCCACCGACGATGACGACGAAGAAGGCGTTGGCGAGATAGTTCACCCCCATCTGCGGCAGCACGATCGCCAGTGGCGCGACCAGTCCGCCGGCAAGCCCGGCGATGGCCGCGCCGAAGGTGAAGGCAATGGCGTAGGTACGCCGCGTGTTGATGCCGACGCCCTCGGCCATCTCGCGGTTCTGGATGACGGTTCGGATATCGAGGCCGAAGGGCGTCCGGCTGATCAGCAGGATGACGCCGAGCAAGGTCAGCATGGCGATGCCGATCAGGATCAGCCGGTAGGCCGGATAGACGGTGAAGACGAGATCGAGCGTGCCCTCGATCGGCGGCGTCACCGGCTTGGCGCCGAGGCCGAAGGTCAGTTCCAGCCCTTGCTGCAGGATCAGGCTGACGCCCCAGGTGGCGAGCACGGTCGAGACAGGCCTGGAATAGAGATGGCGGATGATGGCGAATTCGAGGATGCAGCCGACCACCGCGCCGGCGATGGGCGCGGCGGCCAGGCCCAGCCAGAAAGAGCCGCCCATGCTCTGGACGAAATAGACAGCGAAGGCGCCGACGGTGACGAACTCGCCATGCGCCAAATTGGTGACGTTCATCAGCCCGAAGCTGATCGCCAGCCCGAGCCCGACCAGCATCAGGATGCTGATCAGCGTCAGCGCGTTGAGCAGCGTGGTGATGAGAAAATCCATCGCGTCAGGCCGCGCTTGCGAGACGTTGGCGCAGGCCGGCGAGCAGCCCCTCCGCGGCATCGATCGCAGCAGCCTGGTGTGGCTGCAGATCCTGCCCAGCCCACTCGTCGATATGGTCCGACAGCGGATCGACCACTTCGGTACGGTGATTGGCCAGCGTCTCGATGACGGCATGGCCGCAGAACGGCACATAGCCTTCGGAGTAGCCGCCTTCATGGGTCATCATCAGGCGCCCTTGCGAAGTTTCGGCGGCCAGCGCCACCATGCGCGCGGCGAGCCGCCTGAAGCATTCGCTGTTGAGCATCATGCGGCCGAGCGGATCGAAGCCGGACGCATCGAAGCCGGACGCGACGATGACGAGGTCCGGCCTGTAGGCGCGCAGCGCCGGCGCGACGACGCGGTCGAAGGTCGCTTCATAGGCGCCGGTGCCGCTGCCGGCCGGCAGCGGGATGTTGATGTTGTAGCCTTCGCCGGCATCTTTGCCGTTGTCGGCCAGCGCACCACGCCCGGTCGGGTAGAGATTGTCCTGATGCAGGGAAATGGTCAGCACCGACGGGTCGGAATAGAACACCGTCTCGGTGCCGTTGCCGTGATGCACATCCCAGTCGACTATCGCCGCGCGCCCGAGCAGGCCTTCATGCTGCAGCCGGCGGACAGCAACGCCGATGTTGGAGAACAGGCAGTTGCCCATCGCCTGGTCGGGTTCGGCATGATGCCCCGGCGGCCGCGCCAACGCATAGGCATTGTCGACGCGGCCGGTCAGCACCGCGCGCATGGCGGCATAGGTGGTGCCGGCAGACAGCAGCGCGATGTCGAAGCTGTTGAGACCGATCGGCGCCTGTGGTCCGGCGAAACCGGAGCCACGCTCGCTCAGCATGCGGATATCGTCGACATGGCGTTGCGTGTGCACGCGCAGCAGGTCTTCGACCGAGACCGGCTCGGGGATGATCGGGACGAGATGGCGCGACAGGCCGCTGACCTGGATCAAATTGTTCAGCCGGCGCTTCGAGCCAGGCGATTCCAGATGGCGGCCGGGTTCCACGAAACGGCCGGGCGGCATCATGTCGGCACTGGAGCCGGTGTCGTGCCACATCAGCTGTTCGTGAAAAACGTAGCCTGTCGCCATCCGCAGCGTCCTCCGAAAACCAGGTGACGCTAGCAGGCTGACGATCATGTGGCCCGACCCGAAAGAGGGGTTGTGCCCGCTATTCTATACCCCTCCTTTCGGAGGGGGATGGGCGCCTGCTGACCCTTGCGCGGCGCGCACCGCCTGCACCCGGTTGGATACCGCAAGCTTGCCGAAAATGTTCTTCAGGTGCCATTTCACCGTGGTTTCGCTCACCGACAGCGCCAAGGCGATATCGCGATTGGACATGCCCTCAGTGAGATAGCGCAGCAGTTCGGCCTCGCGCTGGGTGAGCTGTTCCTTCTCAGCGGCTGGTGCGGCCAGCTTGCGTGTCGCGACAGGCATTGTCTGCGCGGCGTCGATGATGCGCGTGGCATAGGCTGACAGTGCTGGATCGGTCTTTGACCGGGCCGCACGCAGCCGCCTCAACCCTTCGACGACAGGCCTTCCCTCGTCGACGAAGGAACGGATGAAGCCTGACGGCTGGGCAAGACGAAGTGCTTCGAGAAGATAACGGTCCGCCACGCGTTGGTCATGGGTGGCGCTGACTGCCTTGGCGCGCAGGATCAGCGCGAGGATATGGCGGCGCATGCGCCCGCTGCTTTTCGTTCGCACCAACAATTCGTCGAAAATACGGGCGGCCGCGGCATAGGATTTCTCGGCCGTCAGCAGGCGTCCTTCGGCGAAGAACTCGAACTCGTTGGCTGTGGTGATGGCCATCGAAGCCTCGGTCCCTTCGCCGCGATGCTCGGTCAGCAGCGCGCGCGCCTCGACATTGCGGTTCTGGTCGAGCAGCACACGTATGCGGTCATGCACGATCATCGATGCCAGGCGGCGATAGACGGTGCCGCGCACGCGTTGATAGACGCGCTCAAGCATATCCAGTGCCGCTTCGGTGCGGCCGGTCAGCTGCAGCACGCGGGCATAGGTCGGCACGCTGGCCAAGGGATAGACGATGACCGCAGCGCCTTCGATCTGCGGTCCGAGATTCTCGACCAGCGTCAACGCCTCGCCCGACGCATTGGTCTCGTAGGCGAGTTCGGCAAGCAGCGTTCCGGCTAGGGCTTCGGCATAGGAGTTTGCACCGATCCGCGCCCTGGCCTCGATGATGGCGTTGCGCAGCAGCCGCTCTGCGGCGGGCAGGCGGCCCGCCGAACGCTCGATCACGGCCATGTAGCAATTGGCGATGGTGACGCCGAGCAGGCTGCCGCTTCGCTCGTGCGCCCGTCGTGCCGCGTCGATGGCGGCGCGGGCACCTTCGAGGTCGCCCAGCGCATAGAGGTTGTAGCCTATTACGTTGGCGGTCGCGCCCTCCATGAACCAGGCATCGGGCGCGATGACGCGCAGGGCCGCAAGGGCTGTGTCGCGCGCCTGATCGAACTGCTCCAGCGTGCTGTGCACGGCAGCGGCAAGGACCACCAGCTCGGCCTTTATCGTCGTGCCGGTCATGGTGCCCGGGTCACTACAGTCGGCCGGTCCGGCCTCGACCAGCTTGCGCGCGTTGCTAAGCGTCTGCTGCGCAATCTCGGGTTGGCTGCTGTGCACCGCCAGCCACAGCACGACGAGTTGCAGCCGGATGCGCTGGTCAATCAGCGTCCTCGGCAGCAGCGCAAGCAACTGACGCACATAGAGGAGCTGGCACTGGGCGATGAGGTCGAGCGCATTGTTCTCGACGAACACCGCCGCGCGGGCCTGGTCGCCGGCGGCCAACGCGTGCCCGATCGCCTCTGTCAGCATCTTGCGCTCGCCGAACCATTCGGCGGCCGCCAGATGCAGCGGCGCGATCATCTCCGGTTCGCGCCGCTCCATTTCGCGGCTGAGGAAATCGCGGAACAGATGATGGTAGCGGAACCAGCGCCGTTCTTCGTCGAGCGGCACCAGGAACAGGTTGCGCGTCTCGACCTCGGTAATCGCCGCCTCGGCATCGGGCGCCCGCATCACCGCTCGGCAGGCCTCGGCACTGAAGCGTTCGAAGATCGAACTGTAGAGCAGGAATTTTGCGATTGCCGGCGGCAGTTCCAGGAACACTTCGCCCATCAGGAAGTCGGCGACGTTTCGGTTGGCGCCGGTGAAGTTGCCGATGACGGTTTCGGGTGCATGTGCGGCACTCAGCGACAGCGAGGCCAGTTGCAGGCCGGCGGCCCATCCTTCGGTGCGCGAGCACAGGGTTTCCACCGCACCGCTGCTGACGCTCAGGCCCAGCTTCTCGTTGAAGAAAGCCTCGGCCTCGGACGAGGCGAAACGCAGATCGTCGGGGCCGATTTCGAAGACGTCGCCCAGCACCCTGAGCTTGCCGAGTTGCAGATCGGGCAGGCTGCGCGAGCCGATGACGAAGGCGACGTTTGCTGGCGCCTGCCGGGTCAGACGCTCCATGAACCGCTTCACCGCCGTCGCCTCGACGGCGTGGTAGTCGTCGAAGAACATGGTGATGTCGGCCTCGCGCGCCGCCAGACCCGCCACAAGTGCCGAGAGCACGACATCGAGCTGGGGGATCGGGCTCGACTGGAAGGCAAGATCGAGTTCCGCCGGACTCTGGACCAGTTGGCGCAGCGCGCCCACCAGATGCGACAGGAAGGCGCCCTCGTCATTGTCCGTCGCTTCGCAAGACAGCCAAGCGGTCAGCCGGCCGTGGCGCGCGACTTCCGCGGCCCATTGCGCCATCGTCGTCGATTTACCAAAGCCGGCGGGCGCGGCGAACAGCACGATGCGCGTGTCGATATGGCGTTCCAGCGTCGACAGGATGGTCTCGCGGCGAACCCATCGGCGATGGTGCGGCGACGCTTGGCTGACGGATTGCGGGGCTGTTCTCATCTAGGTCCGCGCAACTTGTCGCTTTTCCGGGGAAAGCGCGGCTCCCTTGCCATTGCTCCACTCCGTTTCGATCAGCGGAATCTGCGGTGCGGCATCGCGCGGCAAGGTTCCCTTGATCCGGGGATCGTCGACGATCTCAAATCCGGTCGCGAAGGGCACGAACCCGCAGGCACTGTAGAACCCGATGACACTGTGATGATCGAAGCTGCTTGTATGCAGCCAGATGCGGCTCGGGTTGAGACGCCATGCGAGGTCCAGTGCCCCGGCCATCAGCCGTTTGCCGAAACCCCTGCCGGTCAGGGACGGGAACAGGCCAAAATAGGTGATCTCGATCTCGCTGCTGTCGGCGACGAAGAATTCGACCATACCGAGATGCGCGCCGGTCTCGTCATGGCCGTAGTAGAGATGCTGGCGTGGATCGGCGAAATGCTCGGTGATTTCGGCATCGGACATTTCGGAAACACGGTCCCAAAGCCAGGGCGCGCCGATCTCGAGGAAGATCGCCCGATAGGAAGCGCAGTGGGGCGTCGTGATCCGTGTCATGGCCAAGGGGTGCGCGAGATCGGGCTGCGGCGAGCGCGCCTCCATCCACGTCACCGCATTGGCAAGCTTGCCCGCCGGCAGGCGATGGTAGCCAATGGCGAGATCGGTGATTTCGGCCGGCATCGTGTCTTCGGTGATCAACGCATTCCCCGTCATGTCTTCCAGAGATAGCAGTATCGGCTTGCTGCATCCGATGCCAACTCCCCAAGAGCATGGCAGCATCGAACGGCAAACCCTGGACTGAAAGTTTGGCGCGTATGCCTCTTGCATTTCACAGGAATGGCATATGAGATATGATACACCATCCAGAAGAAAGTGAAATATGATGCCTGAGCGGATTGCGGACGAGGCCATTCTTAGCGCGGTCGATCACGGCTTCGCGCGGCAGGTAGCGTTTCTGCAAGAGCTCGTGCGTTTTCCTTCGCAGCGTGGCGAGGAACATGCCGCACAATCGTTCATGGCGGCTGCCTTTGAGGCTGACGGCTATGCCCTCGACATGTGGCGCGTCGATGTCGATGCGATTCGCGACCTGCCGGGTTTTTCACCCGTGGCAGTTTCTTATGACGACGCCTTCAATGTCGTTGCCACGCATACGCCGCGAAACGCGACCGGCCGCTCGCTGATCCTCAACGGCCATATCGATGTCGTGCCGACCGGACCGTTCGACCGCTGGGTGCGCGATCCCTACGACCCGGTGATCGAGGACGGCTGGATGCATGGCCGTGGCGCCGGCGACATGAAGGCCGGCCTGTCCGCCTGCCTCTATGCGCTGGCCGCATTGCGCAGCCTTGGCTATCAGCCGGCCGCGAACGTGTATCTCCAGTCGGTGGTCGAGGAAGAATGCACCGGCAATGGCGCGCTTGCCTGCCTGCAGCGCGGCTACCGCGCCGACGCCGCCTTCATTCCCGAACCGCTGGAGCCGAGGCTGATGCGGGCACAGGTCGGGCCGATCTGGTTCCGGGTCGAGGTCGACGGCGACCCGCAGCATGCGTCGGGTGCATTTTCGGCCGGGGCCAATGCCATTGAAAAGGCATTTGGGATCATCCAGGCGCTGAAGCAACTCGAAATCGTCTGGAATGCGCGCAAGGTCGACGACAAGCATTTCCGTGATCACCCGCACCCGATCCGCTTCAATCTCGGCAAGATCGAAGGGGGCGAATGGACATCGAGCGTTCCGGCGCGATGTGTCTTCGAGATGCGCGTCGCCACCTATCCCGGCCAGAGGCTCGAAGACGCGAGAGCCGAGCTCGAGGCCTGTATCGCCGAAGCGGCGCGTGCCGATCCGTTCCTGGCCAATCGTCCGCCGAGCCTCACCTACAACGGCTTCATGGCCGAAGGCTATGTGCTGGAGGGTGCCGACGAGATGGAAGCCGTGCTGCGCCGCAGCCACACCGCCGTCTGGGGCGAGCCGCTGACGGAGCACGTCACCTCGGCGACCACCGATGCGCGCTTCTTCGGCCTCTATGCCGACACGCCGGCGATCGTCTATGGCCCGATCTGCCGCATGCCGCATGGTTATGACGAGGCGGTCGATCTCGACTCGGTGCGCAAGGTCACCCAGACCATCGCGCTGTTCATCGCCGACTGGTGCGGGCTTGAACCTATCGAGGCTAAGCCATGAATGCGGCCGTCCCCGATGCGTTCGGCGAAACACTCGCCGAGGACGCGCCTGATGTTTCGGCGGCCGAAGCGCTCGCCATCCTGCGCCGGTACTATGGGCTGACCGGCACCGCGCGTCCGCTGCCTGGCGAACGCGACCACAATTTCCACATCCAGGCCGACGGCGAGCGTGAGTTCGTTCTAAAGATCTCCCATCCGGCGGAAGAGGCCGGCTTCACCGATTTCCAGAACAAGGCGCTCGACCACATCCTTGCAGTCGACCCCACCTTGCCGGTTCCCTCGGTGCGCAAAAGCCTTGAAGGCGAAGCGCAATTTGCGGCCAGTGTTGGTGGATCGGCGCCGCGCATCATCCGGCTGGTGACTTATCTGCCCGGTCAGCTGCTGTCGCGCTCGCCGACTTCCGATGCGCAGGATCGCAATCTCGGCGTCTTCCTCGCCCGCCTTGGCCGGGCGCTGCGCGGCTTCTTCCACCCGGCCGCTGGCAACGACCTGCTCTGGGACATCCGCAAGGTCGCCAAGACACGGCCGATGATGGCGCATATCAGTGATCCGAGCCGGCGGGCGATGGTCGAGCGCGCGATCGACTCCTTCGAGCAGCATGCGGCGCCGGTCATTCCCACCCTGCGCGCGCAGATCGTTCACAACGACATGAACTCCTACAATGTGGTGATGGACGCGTCGCGGCCGGAGATCGTCAGCGGCATCCTCGATTTCGGCGACATGATCCATTCGCCGCTGATCTGCGACCTCGCCATCGGCGCCGTCTATCGCTGGCCGGCGGAAGGCCATCCGCTGGCGCCGGCCGCGCGCTTCGTCGCCGGCTATCAGTCCGTGCAGCCGCTCGAGGAGGAAGAGATCAGCATTCTCTTCAATCTGATCCGTGCCCGCCTTGCGCTCATCGTCAATATCGCCAGTTGGCAGGCCGAGCGCTTCCCGGCCAAGCGCGACTATGTGCTGCGCCTCGCCACCGAGGTCTGGGCCTCGCTTGAAAAGCTGGATGGTCTGTCATCCACCGATGCCCGCCGCTATTTTCTCGACAATTCCAATCCGGAGTAAATGCTCGTGTCCCAGTCCTCGCCATATCCTTCAAATGCCGACGCGGCAGCATCGGAGCGCGCGCTGCTCGAGCGCCGCGCCAGGCTGCTCGGGCCGACTTATCGCGCCTTCTACCGCAACCCGATCCATCTGGTGCGTGGCAGCGGTGTGTGGCTCTACGATGCCCAGGGTCGCAGATTCCTCGACGCCTATAACAACGTCGCCTCGGTCGGACACTGCCATCCGCGTGTCGTCGAGGCGCTGTCGGCGCAGGCCGCCACGCTCAACACCCACACACGCTATCTCAGCGAGATCATCCTCGACTACGCGGAGAAACTTCTCGGCACCGTGCCGGCCCACCTCGGCCATGCCATGTTCACCTGCACCGGCAGCGAGGCCAACGACCTCGCCATCCGCATCGCCCAGCATTCCAGCGGCGGCACCGGGGTGATCATCACCGACTTTGCCTATCACGGCGCCACCATCGCGACGGCGCAGCTGTCGCCGGCGGCGGTCGGGGCAAAGGGCGTGCCCGCGCAGCACCGCACCGTGACAGCGCCGGACACGTTCCGCGACCATGGCCGGGCCGCGCATGATTTCGCCAGAAATGTCGCGGCCGCCATCGAGGACATGGGCGCAAAGAATATCCGGCCGGCAGCGCTGCTTCTCGACTCGGCCTTTTCCAGCGACGGTATTTTCTTTCCGGATGCGGCGGTGATGCGCGAAGCGGCGGATCACGTCAAAAAGGCCGGCGGCATCATCATCGCCGATGAAGTCCAGTCCGGCTTCGGCCGGCTTGGCCAGGGAATGTGGGGTTTCGCCAATTATGGAATCGAGCCCGACATCATCACGATGGGCAAGCCGATCGGCGATGGGCACCCGATGGGTGCCGTGCTGGTGCGGCCGCAACTTGTCGCCTCCTTCGGCTCGAACACCGGTTACTTCAACACTTTTGGCGGCAATCCGGTCGCTGCCGCCGTCGGCCTCGCCGTTCTGGAGGTGATCGAAGGTGAAGGACTGATCGAGAATGCGCGCAATGTCGGCGCCTATACGGCTGAGCTGCTGCGAGCCCTGCAGAGCCGGCATGGCGCGGTCGCCGATATCAGGCACAACGGCCTCTATTTCGGTGTCGAGCTGACGGCGGACGGTGACGAGGCGCTGGCCGCCACCAAGACATCGGCGGTCGTCGAAGCCATGCGCGAGGACGGCGTGCTGATCTCGTCCTGCGGTCCGCACGGCAATGTGCTGAAGATCAGGCCGCCACTGCCGTTTGCCAGGGACAACGCCGAGCAACTGGCTGAGACGCTCGATCGCGCTTTGTCGAACTGGTGATCGGAGCGCGCCGCGCATGCTTAAGCTCGAACATCAAACCCTGAATGACCGCGCCTATGGCGCGCTCAAGCAGGAGTTGATTTCAGGCGGCTTCAGCCCGGGGCAGACGCTGGTTATACGCAAGCTCGCCGAGACGTTCGGCATCTCGACCACGCCAATCCGCGAGGCGCTGCAGCGGCTTGTCGCCGAGCGACTGCTCGAGATGCAGAACAACCGCTCGGTCATCGTGCCGTTGCTGTCCGCGCCTGCCTTCGAGGAACTGACGCGCATCCGTATCGCCGTCGAGGGACTGGCGGGCGAGATGGCGGCGACCAGGATGAGCGAAAGCGGGCTGGCTGACATACAGGCGACGCTCGCCGCCATGCAGCGTGCCATCGAGGCCGGCGACGCCAGGGCCTATCTCTCGTTGAACGAGGCGTTCCACTTCGCCATCTACCAGCATGCCGGCGCGCCGATCCTTTTGAACATGATCCGCGACCTCTGGGGGCGGGTTGGGCCTTATCTCAAGCTGCTGATGCAGGCCGATCGCTACATCCCGCACTCCAACGACGCGCATCGCGAGATCGTCGCCGCACTGGAGCAGCGCAGCGGCCCCACTGTGCGGGTCTTCATAGAAGAGGACATCGCGATGGCGGCCGCCGTGCTGTCGGCAAACCTTGACGCTGCCAGGTAACCGTCGGCCTAGCTCGTCCCGTCCAGCCGGTCGCGCAGCATGCTCCAGCCGAGCAGCATGTTGGGCGCATGCCGCAGCAAGGCATGGAACGGGATTGGCGCCGGCGACGCATAGGGCAGCGGCAGGTCGCGGGCCTCGGTTCCAGAGGCCCAGTCCGCCAGCACCTTGCCCATCGCCGTTGTCATCGCGATGCCGCGGCCGTTGCAGGCGCGTCCGGCGATCAGGCCCGGACCGAGGTCGATCAGGTGCGGCAGGAAATCCGGTTCAACCGCTGCCATTCCCGACCAGCTGTAGGCAAGCGGCGGCAGGTCGGGCAGACCGAGATGCCGACCAAGCCTTCGCCAAATCGTCTGCGGTACGCGCGTGTCGGCACCAGCGCCAAGGATGTTCATGCCGCCGCTGATCAGCCGGTTTTCGGCGTCGAAGCGGAAGGTGAACAGATTGCGTCTGGTGTCACCGACGCCTTGCCCGCCGGGAAGCAACCGGCTGCGTACTTCACGAGGCAATGGCGCTGTCGCGGTCTGGAAGACTTTCAGCGGGAAATAGGTTCGCTGCAATGACGGATTGAGGGACCAGCCATAGGCGTTGGTGGCGATCAGCACCTTGCCGGCGCGTACTGAGCCAGATGGGGTTTTTAGCATCCAGCCATCGGCTATGCGATCAACCGAGGCGACGCGCGTCTGCTCGAAGACCTTCGCGCCGGCTTTCTCCGCCGCATCGGCAAGCCCGCGCGCATAGGCGACCGGATTGAGCACGCCGCCGCAACGATCCATCCAGCCGCCGGCATAGCCCGGCACGCCCGTCAGGGCTTCGATTTCCTGCCGGTCCAATGTGACTGCCGGCCGGCCAAGCTGTGCCCATTGCCCGGCACGTGACTTGACCTTCTCGAAGGCGGCAGGCGAATGCGCAGGCTGGATCCATCCGTTCTGCACGGCGTCGCAGTCGATGCCGTGCTGCCGGATCAGGCGGAAGACCAGGTCGGCGCTGCCGGCGGCGAAATCGATCAGCCTTTCGCCGCGCGACGGTCCGAGATGGGCCAGTATGTCGACTGGATCCATTTTGGCGAAGTTCGGCACGACAAAGCCCGCATTCCTGCCGGTCGCACCCCAGGCGATGAATTCGGCTTCGAGAACGGCGACGGAAAGGCCTTTCCCCGCCGCGTGCAGCGCGGTGGAAAGACCGGAAAAGCCACCGCCGACGATGGCCAGGTCGACAGCGAGCCCGCTCTGCAGCGCCGGCCGCTCGCGGCGGTTGCGGCTGACGGCATGCCACAGCGAAGCGCCATGCGTTTCCCGCCGAACCGTGGCATTCATGACGGCGAAATGCTCCTGGCCGTCGCCGCCTTCGCCCGCTTACCTAACCAGGACCGCCGCGGTCTGTCGCCGAATAGGCCGTTCGGCCGGATCAGCAGTATGACGCAGAGCATGACGCCGATGGCGGCGATCTGCAGCGCGGCGGCGCGAGCCTGCTGTTCCGGCGGGAAGAGGATGCTGGTCAGCGTGCCCGATCCGGCCCATATCGCCCACACCAGGATGCTGCCGATGACGGCGCCGAGATTGCTGCCGGAACCGCCGACGATCAGCATCACCCAGACCTGGAAGGTCAGGATCGGCAGATAATTGTCCGGCGCGATGAAGCCGGTGAAATGCGCCTGCAGCGCGCCGGCCAGCGCCATGATGGCGCCGCCGACGGCAAAGGCCTGGACGCGGTAGAAACGCGCGCTCTTGCCAAGCGAGATCGCCGCCCGCTCATCCTCGCGCAACGCCTTCAAGACCCGCCCCCACGGGCTGCGCGACAAATGTTCCAAGGCGAGATAGGCGATCAGCGTCACCACCGAGACCACGCCAAGGTTGGACAGGTTGAACAGCAGCGGCGTCTCGGCAAGGCTGCCGAAGGGGCGCGGAATAAAACCGATGCCGAACGGGCCGCCGGTCAGTTTCTGCGCGTTGAGCGCGACCAGTTGCACGACGACGGCGACGCCGAAGGTGGTGATCGCCAGATAGTCGGATTTCAGCCGCAGCGTTGCCATGCCGGTAAGCGCTGCAGCGATGCCGCCGACGACCATGGCGCCCGCCCAGCCGACAAGGATCGGCAGGCCGAAGCCGCCCAGCCGCGCGGCATCGTCCGGTGTGGTCAGCAGCGCCGATGTGTAGGCGCCGATGGCGACGAAGCCGGCGAGGCCGACATTGAACAGCCCGGTCAGGCCCCACTGCAAATTGAGCCCTAGCGTGACCAGCGAGAAGATCAGCGCTGTGGTCAGGAAGAAGGCGCCGTAGCCGAGCAGGTCCATCAGCGTTCCCTCACACCAAACAGGCCGATCGGCCGCACGAACAGCACCGCCATCAGGATGATGAAGGAAACGGCGGCGCGCCACTCGGCGCCGATCAACTGCACCGCACCAGCCTCGGCGAGCCCGATGATCAGGCCGCCGAGCACCGCACCGGGAATGCTGCCGATGCCGCCGAGAATGGCGGCGGCGAACATCGGCAGCAGCATGTCGAAGCCCATGAACGGGCGGATCTGCACCAGAATGCCGATCATCACGCCGGCGACGCAGGCGAGAGCGCCGCCGATGACCCAGGTGACGCGCACCACGCTGGCGACATCGATGCCGACGATGCGGGCCAGCGCCGCGTTCTGGCTCAAGGCCTGCATCGAGCGGCCGGTCTGCGTGCGCGTTATCAACAGATGCACGCCGAGCACCAGCACCGCGGTCAGCAGCAAAAGCGCGATCTGGTCGGGTGTGATGCGGATGCCGAAGCCGACCGGCATGGCGATCTGGATCGCGCGGCTGAAATAGGTCGGCCGCGAGGTGAAGGTGAATTCGAGCAGGCTTCTCAGCGCCATCGAGGCGCCGAAGCTCGCCATCACCACGATGATCGCCTGGCCTTGCGAGCGAAGCCGCGAAAACAGCACCTTGTCGAGCAGCAGCGCCAAGAGCGCGGTGAAGGCCATGCCGATAACGAGCGCAACAATGAGCGGCCAGCCGAAGGACAGCGGTGCGATCGGCGCCACCTTGCCTACTGTCGCACCGATGGCGCTGACGACGGCCAGCGTCGCATAGGTGCCCCATGCCATGAAGTCGCCATGGGCGAAGTTCGAGAAGCGCAGGATCGAATAGGTAAGCGTCACGCCGATGGCGCCGAGGCCGATCATCGAACCCGTCAGCAATCCGTCGACGACAAATTGCAGGCTCATGCCTCACCTCCTTTCCCTGCCTTAGATGGGCGCTGGCCGAGATAGAGTTCGGCGACCACCGGATCGTTCCACAATTCGGAGGCGATGCCCTCGTGCCGGTCCTTGCCTTCGACCAGGACATAGGCGCGGTCGCCGATGGCGAGCGCCGCCTTGGCATTCTGTTCGACCAGCAGGATGGTGACGCCGGACTTGCGGATGCCGGCCAGCATCTCGAACACCATCGAGACGAATTTCGGCGACAGGCCGGCCGACGGCTCGTCCAGCACCAGCACTCTGGGGTGGACGATCAGCGCCCGTGCGACAGCGAGCATCTGCCGCTGTCCGCCCGACAAATTGCCGGCGGCGGTGCGGCGCTGGCGGACGAGGTCTGGGAAGGCGGCATACATCTCCTCGATGCGGGCAGGGATTTCGCGCCGCTCGAGGACGCCGCAGGCGACCCTGAGATTGTCCTCGACCGACATCAGCGGGAAGATGTTTTCGGTCTGCGGCACGAAGGCCAGTCCAAGCCGCACCATGGTGTGGGCAGGCGCAGCGGTAATGTCCTTGCCGTCCAGAAACACCGTGCCACCGGTGATCGGGACGAGGCCGGCGATGGCCTTGATGAAGCTCGACTTGCCGGCGCCGTTCGGGCCCAGCACGACGACGATCTCGCCTTTTTTGACAGTGATCGAGGCGCCGCGCACGATCGGCACGCCGGGCTCGTAACCGGCTTCGAGGTCGCGGACATCGAGGACGATCTCGCTCATGCCGCGCCTCCGAGATAGGCCTCGATGACACGTGGGTCGCGAGCGACTTCTTCGGCCGTGCCTTCGCTGAGCAGCTGGCCGCTCGCCATGACGAGGACGCGATGGCAAAGCCGCGTCACCATATCGATATTGTGCTCGATCAGCAGGAAGGTGATGCCACGCGCGTTGATGTCCCGGATGCGGTCGATGATGACCTCCAGCAGCGTCGCGTTGACGCCGGCCGCCGGTTCGTCGAGCAGTATGATCGCCGGGTCGGCCATCATCACGCGGGCGAGTTCGAGCAGCTTGCGCTGGCCGCCGGAAAGCACCCGCGCCGGCTCATGCGCGAGATGGGTGAGGGTGACCAGTTCCAGCAGTTCGAGCGCCTTTGTCCTGGCGGCTCTTTCCTGCGCGGCGACGCGCCATGGCGTGATGAAATTGGCGAGCAGCTTTTCGCCGGCCTGGCCCTGTGCGGCCAGCATAATGTTTTCGATCAGCGTCAGATTGGGCAGCGGGCGCGGGATCTGAAAAGTTCGGCCAAGGCCATGACCGATGCGCAGATGCGCGGCTTCGCCCGAGACAGGCGTGCCGTTGAGTAGGATCTCGCCGCTGGTCGGCAGGATGCTGCCGGCGAGCAGGTCGAACATCGTCGTCTTGCCTGCACCATTGGGGCCGATCAGGCCGAGGATTTCTCCCGCTTTGACGTCAAACGAGACATCGTTGACCGCGACAAGGCCGCCGAACCGCCTGACGACATTCCTTGCCGTCAGAACCGGCGCGCGGGTTTCCCCTTGCCGTTTGGTTGCCTCGCTCATCAAACCCTCTGGCCGAAGACGATCGTTGCCGTCTCCTGATTATGATTTGTGATCACACTTGCTTTGATCACGCTATTCGGCTTTAATTTCATCCGCAAGCCGAAAACCGGCCAAGAACGGAATTCCATGCAAAAGGCTGCCATCGAAAAGAACAACGAGGCGATCGCGGCCCAGCTTGCGCCAGTCGGCCGCGAAACTGTGCAGGACCGCGTCTACTCGGAATTGCGCCGCGCCTTGATCGGCGGCCTGTTCGAGCCGAGCCAGGTGCTGACCATCCGTGGCCTAGCTGACGCCTTGGTCACCTCGACCATGCCGGTGCGCGAGGCGCTCGGCAGGCTGATCACGGAAAAGGCGCTGGAGGCGCTGCCCAACCGTTCGGTGCGTGTGCCGCCGATCACATTGGAACGGCTGGATGATCTCTTGCGTGCCCGCATCCTGATCGAGGGCGAAGCGATCGCGCTGGCCGCCGCCCGCATGGGCCCGCGCCAGATCGCCACCATCGAAACCATTCTCGGCGAATGGGACGAGATGCGGGCGCTGAAACACAAGAAGGACGTCGATCGCGAAGTGACGCTCAATCAGAGCTTTCATTTCGAGATCTACCGCTCCTGCGGCTCGGCCGTGCTGATCCCGATGATCGAGAGCCTGTGGCTGCAATCGGGGCCCTGCATCCGCGTCGCTATCTATGCCTTCTCGGAGGCCGGCGAAGTCGACACCGCCCAGTATCACCGCCGCATCGTCATGGCGCTGTCCACGCAGGATGCGCAGGCGGCGCGCGAATCGCTTGTCGCCGACATCAGCCGCCCCTTCACCTTCCTGCGCAGCAAGCTGCAGGCCGCCGCCGCGAAAGACCAGACATGACCGCCATCAGGATCACCGAGCCGCGCTCGCAGCTTTCCGTCACGGCGCTGCTGCTGCCCGAGAAGGCACCGGAAAACGCTGCCTTCCTCTCGGCCTATCTCGGCACGCCACGTGTCGTCCCTGGCATCCATGCGATGTGGACGGGGCCGGAAATCTCCTGTCCGGTTCCCGCGGCCGATCTCGAGGGCCAGGCCTATGCGAAACCGTTGCCGGCCGAGAACGCGACGCTGACGCCGCAGCCGGGCGACATCGTGCTTTCCTACGTGCCGCCACGCATGTGGGGCGGCAATCCCAATGCGATCTTCGACATCGGCCTATATTACGGGCAGGGCGCGCGGCTCTTGTTCCCGATCGGCTGGCTGGCCGGCAGCGTGGTGGCGCAAGTGCGCGTCGAAGAGCGTGACCGGTTTGCCGCCGCATGCGGTGTTATCCGCCGCAACGGCGCCTGCGATGTTACCTTCAGCCTGGTGGAGGCCTGAATGGCCGACGACAGTTTCGAGCTGTTCGATCTTCGCGTCGAGGCGGTCATCCCCGAGGGCAAGCCGATCTATTGCGGCGCCAAGGAAGGCGACTATTTCGAACTTAAGGGCGAGATGCTGTCGATGCCGGCAGGACAGGGTTTTTCGATCTATTCGCTTGCCGCCGTCTTGCCGCTGCTGGCGGCGAAACAGCGCCCGACTCACCCGAACGACTGGATGACCTCGGACGCGGAGATCGCTTGTCCCGATCCCAATTGCGCCAGCCGGCTGAGGATCGTCAGGATGGCCAAGCGGCGGTTCAGCCACGCCGAGACCACGGCGGTGCCGCTGCCTAAAGAGGATGACCTGAGATGAGTGCCAAGACCTTCGAACTCGGCTCTGGCTACACCATCTCGCGCGTCATCCGCGGCGGTTGGCAGCTGGCCGGCGGCCACGGCGCCATCGACCGCAGCCAGGCGGTGGCCGATCTGATCGCCACCTTCGATGCCGGCATCTGGACCTATGATTGCGCCGACATCTACACCGGCGTCGAGGAATTGATCGGCGCCGCGCGCCTGCGACTGGCCAGTGAGCGCGGCCTCGATGTCGCCGCCCGGATGAAGGTGCACACCAAGCTGGTGCCCGACCTCGAACGGCTGGCCAGCATCAGCCGCGACTACATCAGGAGCATCGTCGACCAGTCATTGCGGCGGCTGAAGACCGAGCGGCTCGATCTCGTTCAGTTCCACTGGTGGGATTATGACCAGCCTCGCTATGTCGAGGCGATGGGCTGGCTCGACGAGCTTCGGCTTGAAGGCAAGGTGCGCAATCTCGGCACCACCAATTTCGACACGCCGCGCCTGGCTGAAATCCTTGCCGCCGGCATACCGCTGGTCAGCCAGCAGCTGCAATATTCGGTGCTCGACCAGCGGCCTGGCAACAGCTTGGCGAACCTCGCCGCCAAACACGGCGTCAGCTTCCTCTGCTATGGCTCGGTGGCCGGCGGCTTTCTCAGCGACAAATGGCTCGGCGTGGCCGAACCGGCCACGCCGCTCGAAAACCGCTCGCTGGTGAAATACAAGCTGATCATCGACGATTTCGGCGGCTGGGGCCTTTTCCAGCACCTGCTTCAGGCGCTGAAGGCCGTTGGCGACCGCCACGGCGTCGACATCGCCACCATCGCCAGCGCCTGGGTGCTGGAGCAGCCGCAAGTGGCGGCCGTCATCGTCGGCGCCCGCAACCAGGCGCATGCGCTGGCCAATGCAAAGATCATGGACGTTGCGCTCGACGCCGAAGACCGGGCGCGGATTGCCGCCGTCATCGCGCAAGGCACCGGTCTCGAGGGCGACGTCTACACGCTGGAGCGCGACCGTCACGGCCGTCACGGCTCGATCATGCACTACAACCTCAATGCGGGGAAGAAATGAGCGACGAGCCCTCCCTGTTTTCACGCGCCAGCGCCGAAATCATCGACCTGCACCGCTTCTTCGTCGACTGGTTCGTCGCTGCGCGCGCCAACACGGTGGACTTCGGCCGCTTCGAACGCGCCATGGGCAAAGACCTCAGCATGGTGGCGCCGGACGGGCAGATCCTCGACCGCGAAGCGGTCATCGATCATGTCGGCGCAAGCCGCGCTTCCTGCGACGATGGTTTTGCCATTTCGATCGAGGACATCCGGCCCGGCTGGCAGGACGCCGATACCATCGTCGTCCTCTATGTCGAAGCGCAGCTGCGCGCAGGCAAGCACAGCCGCCGCCAGTCCAGTGCCGTCTTCACCACCAGTTCATCGGCGCCCAACGGCGTTGAATGGCGACATCTGCATGAGACCTGGCTGCAGGTGCCGGAACGCTGAACAGGCTCCAGAATTCAAATACAGTCGAGTAACGAAAGGGGAACAACAATGACAAAGACGATACTCCAACTCACCACCGCGCTCGCCCTCGTCACGATGGCGGGTGCTGCGCAAGCCGCCGATTGCAAGATCACCGTCGGCCTCGTCATGGAGCTGACCGGCCCGGCCGGCGAATACGGCCAGGCCGGCGCCAAGTCGGTCGAGATGGCCTTCCGCGACATCAACGGAGCCGGCGGTGTGCGCGGCTGCGATCTCGTCACCGACACGCGCGACAGCCAGAGCCAGGGCAACGTCGCCGTTGACGCCGCCACCCAGCTGGTTCAGGTCAAGAAGGTGCCGGTCATCATCGGCGGCATCATCTCCTCGGTGTCGATCCCGATCCTGACTTCGGTCACCGCACCAGCCAAGATCGTCCAGGTCTCGCCGGCTTCGTCCTCGCCGACGCTGACCGCGCTCGGCCGCGACGGCAAGACCAACGGCATCTTCTTCCGCACCATCACCTCGGATGCGCTGCAGGGCGTCGCCGCCGCCAAATACGCCGTCGACAAGGGTTTCAAGAAGCTGTCGATCATCCATGTCAACAACGATTTCGGCGTCAACATGGTGGCCGAATTCTCACGTGCCTACAAAGCGCTCGGCGGCACCATCGTCTCCGACACGCCCTACAATGAGAAGCAGTCGAGCTATGCCTCGGAAGTCACGGCGGCAATGGCCGGCGAACCGGACGGTCTTTACCTCGTCAGCACGCCGGTCGACGGCGCTACGGTCGCCCGTACCTGGATCTCGCAGGGCGGCGTGCAGAAATTCCTGCTCAATGACGGCATGAACAGCCCGGACTTCATCGAATCCGTCGGCGCCGATTATCTGAAGGAAGCCTACGGCACGTCCTCCGGCACCAGCCCGACGGCCTCGACGGAGTATTTCACCAAGAACTACAAGGAATTCTCCGGCATCGAACCGACCAATCCGGCGGCCGACCGCTCCTATGACGCCGGCGCGATTGTTGGTCTGGCCATCGCCATTGCCGGTTCTGAGGACCCGGCCAAGATCAAGGATGCGATGTACAAGGCCGTCGATCCGGCCGGCACGCCGATCTTTGCCGGCAAGGAAGAGTTCGCCAAGGCGCTCGGCCTGATCAAGGACGGCAAGCCGATCCGCTATGAAGGTGTCATCGGCCCTGTCGCCTTCGACAAATATGGCGACATCACCGGCCCGTTCCGGCTGTGGAAGATCGTCGACGGCAAGGTGGCCACCGACGGCGAAATGACCACCGACGACGTCAACGCCCTGCAGGCCAAGCTTCAGTAAGACAACTCTCCGGTATCGATCACGATCCATCGTGATCGATACAGGACGATTGTCCTGTTTTACATTGCCGACGGACACGGACGACGTCGCTTTGCGTGGACGATCGTTTGCCCGGCAGGCGGCGTTTCGGCCGAACATGGCATCGGCCTCGACAAGAAGAAGTGGCTGCATCTGGTCCGCAGCGACGCCGAGATCGCCACGATGCGGCGGCTGAACGCAGCGCTTGACCCGAGAAACATCCTCAATCCGGGACGGGTCTTCGACCTCGACCCGACTGCCTTCTGCCGATGACGATCCCGCACAGCCTGACGCATCAGCCGCTTTGCCTTGCCGCTTCGCGGATGGTCTGCAGCAGGATGGAAAAGGCCGGCGAGGGCGCGGTGTCGGTCCGCATGGTCAGGCCGACCGGTCCCTTGGTTTCCTCGGTGTTGACCGGCAGGGCGACGAAGGCGCCGCTGCCGAGTTCATTGGCAACGACGCCAGCCGAAATGATCCAGACGGCATTGCTTTGCCGCAGGAAGGCGCGGCCGAAGGAGTCTGAAACGGTTTCGATCTCGGTTGCCGGCGCCGTCATGCCGTTGGTGATGAACAGGCGGTCGACGAAGGGGCGGATGACCGATTCCCGCGTCGGCATCAGCATCGGGAATTCGTCGAGCCGTGCGAACACATCCTGTCCCGGATCAAGCAGCGGATGTCCGGCTCGCACCACGAACAGCACCGGTTCAGAATAGAGGTGCTCGAAGAAGAAGCCGGTCATGTTTTCCGGCGCCGCCAGCCTTCCGACGACGAGATCGAGCGCTCCGGTGCGCAACTGTTCGAGCAGCACGGCGTTCTCGCCGGTGACGATCTTGATCGCCGCACCTGTGTCCTCCTCAAGGAACAGGCCCATGGCGAGCGGTATCACCCCTGTCTCTTATA
>NZ_RZTC01000221.1:0-2035 GCF_004023165.1 Mesorhizobium sp. M7A.F.Ca.MR.176.00.0.0
GCTGAAATCGCCGGCGCACCGATCTCGATCCGCACGGCGCCTCCGAAGCCGGCCAGCCGCCCGGCGGCTCAGATCGCGGAGGTTCGTCCGGCGCCTGTCCAGCAGGCGGCATACGAACCACGTGCCCTTGACCCGGTCGCGGAAGCCATCCATCTGGCCGAAGCCAATGCCGCGGCCATGGCGCAGGCGCGCCCGGCCCCGGTCGCCCACGCTGAAGATTTCCGCCCGCAGAGCAAGATCTTCCAGGCACCGCCCGCCCAGCCGATGCCGCAGCCGGTGGTCCAGCAGATGCAGCCGGCCCCGCAGCCGCGCGAGATGCTGCAGCGCGAGGCGCCGCAGCCGGTTGCCATGGCGCCGCAGCGCATGCCGCGCGTCGAGGACTTTCCGCCGGTCGTCAAGGCCGAGGTGGATGCCAAGAGCCGCCCGGTCGACCACGAGAACAACAGCGGACCGATGGGCCTGCTGAAGCGCCTGACCAATGGTCTGACCCGCCGCGAGGAAGAACCCGCACGGCTGCAGCCGGCGCAGCCGCGCGAGCCCAAGCTGCGCCAGGCCGCGCCCGAAGTGCGCCGTCTCGCCAGCCAGGATGCGCAGCTCTATGCGCCGCGCCGCGGCCAGCTCGATGATCAGGGCCGCCTGACGCCGCAGGTGAGGACGACTCAGGAAGACGATCAGCTGGAGATTCCGGCGTTCCTGCGCCGCCAGGCCAACTGATTGGTAAACGGACTGTAACATTTGTTAACAGGCAAGCGAGGAATCGCTTGCCTGTTAATGTTTTAAATGATGTGATTTCAACGACTTACCAAGTCGCACTCGTTCCATTTTGCGGTTACACAGAGTAAGAAACCGTGATTTGGAGTCTCCCTGACGGGACATTATCTTCGCGGCCTACCATCATCGGTTTGCCGGGATTTCGGGGGAAGTCACCCTGCCAGCCGATTCACACAAGAGCCGCGCCCTCGGGCTGGAGAAGCGGACCTAGGCATTACGGGCTTATGGGGATTGTCTTGCACGACTATCAGACGACATTGAAGACGCGCGCGTCGCTTACCGGCACCGGCGTCCACAGCGGCAAGGAAGTGTCCATCAGCTTCGTGCCCGCGGATGCCGACACCGGCATCGTTTTCCAGCTTTTCAACGGTGCGGAGCAGGGCCGCGAGTTTCGTGCCCTGGTTTCGGAAGTCGGCGCTACCGACCTGTGCACCATGCTTGGTGATCCCGCCGGCGAGCATATCGCCACGGTCGAGCACATCATGGCGGCGCTGTTTGGGCTCGGCATCGATAATGTCGCTGTCGAGATCGATGGTTCCGAGGTTCCTATCTTCGATGGCAGCGCCATGGCGTTCGTCGAAGCCATCGATCAGGCGGGTATCGAGACGCTCTCGGTCAAGCGGCGCTATATCAGGGTCATCAAGCCGGTCCGCATCGAGAACGGCGCCTCGTGGGCGGAGTTTCGGCCCTATGACGGGACCCGTTTCGAGATCGAGATCGACTTCGAAAGCCCGGCGATCGGTCGTCAGCTGTTTGCCTCCGACCTCAATGCCGATATTTTCCGTCGCGACATCGCGCGCGCCCGCACCTTCGGCTTCATGAAGGATGTCGAGCGGCTGTGGGCCGCAGGCTACGCGCTCGGCTCCTCGCTGGAGAACTCGCTGGTCATCGGCGACGACAACCGCGTCATCAATATGGGCGGCCTGCGCTATCCCAACGAATTCGTGCGACATAAGACGCTGGACGCCATGGGCGACCTGGCGCTGGCCGGCGCCCGCTTCATCGGCTGCTTCCGCTCCTATCGCGGCGGCCACAGGATGAATGCCGCGGCCCTGCGCCGTCTGCTCTCGGACCGCACGGCGTTCGAGATCGTCGAGACGACGCGCCGTGAGCGTGGCCGCAGCGCCGAGATGAACGCCGTCAATGCGCCACTCTACGCACCCTGGATGATCTGATTTCCCAGGGTTTTTTCGGGTTCCATGGTGATAGCGCATGTTGCAGGAATGCACCACCCGCCAGTGAAATTGCATTGATGTCCAAGTGG
>NZ_RZTC01000221.1:2045-3750 GCF_004023165.1 Mesorhizobium sp. M7A.F.Ca.MR.176.00.0.0
CCGCCACAAAAATGCGCGATTGGCCGGAGATAGCGTTGCCGGGCAAGGCGGTTATGGTTTATGGCTGCTGCCGTCGATTAATGCATGTCATTCAAAAGTGGGGACCAGTTTTGAAACAATGGCGTGCAACTGGCATTGAAATAGCGCCGAAAGGGCGAGATCCAATCATGTTCTTCAAGCGAGTTGGTCAATTGAAAGCACCGCAGAGGGCTGTTTTCCTGGCGCTTTCAGTAGTTGTTCCATCGCTCTTTCTGTCGGCCTGCATGTCGTCGGAGAAAGATATCGACCTGTCGACCTATGTCGAGCAGACCGAGCCGGCCGATGTTCTCTACAATCAGGGCCTTGCCAATCTCAATGCCGGGCGCCTGCAGGAGGCGAGCCGCAAGTTCGACGCCGTCGACCGCCAGCATCCCTATTCGGAATGGGCCCGCAAATCGATGGTGATGGGCGCTTTCGCCGACTATCGCCAGGGCAATTACGATGAGGCGATCGGCTCGGCCAAGCGCTATCTCACGCTTTACCCGTCGACCGATGACGCAGCCTATGCGCAGTACATCATCGGCTTGAGCTACTACCGTCAGATCAAGGACGTGACGCAGGACCAGAAGGAAGCGCGCCAGACCGTCCAGACGATGCAGGATCTGGTCACGCGCTGGCCAACATCGGAATATGTCGACGACGCCAAGGAAAAGATCCGCTTCGCCAACGACCAGTTGGCCGGCAAGGAAATGCAGATCGGCCGCTACTATCTTGAGCGGCGTGAATACATCGCTGCCGTGAAGCGCTTCCGCACCGTGGTCGAGAACTATTCCAACACCCGCCATGTCGAGGAGGCGCTCGCCCGCTTGACCGAAAGCTATTACGCGATGGGTCTGACCTCGGAGGCACAAACCGCCGCCGCCGTGCTCGGCACCAACTACCCCGACAGCCCATGGTACAAGGATTCCTACAAGCTCTTGCAGAGCAATGGGCTTGCACCGCGCGAGAATGCCGGGTCGTGGATATCCAAAGCCGGGAAGATGATCACCGGCGCCTGACGTATGAGCATCGACTGAAGCGCCACAGCGCTTTTCGGATTGATCCGGTGCTCAAACAAAAAGATAGTGCGGCGCTGCGACTGCAAATGGTCGCGTGCCGTTCTAGATTCGGGTTCTGATGCTTTCCAGACTGTCGATCCGCGATATCGTCCTGATCGAGAAGCTGGATATCGACTTCCAGCCGGGCCTTTCGGTGCTGACCGGCGAAACCGGTGCCGGCAAATCCATCCTGCTCGATGCCCTGTCGCTGGCGCTCGGAGCGCGCGGCGACGCGTCGCTGGTGCGCCATGGCGCGGCACAGGGCCAGGTCATCGCCGTCTTCGACGTGCCGCGCAATCATCCGGCCCGTACGCTGCTTGCCGACAATGCGATCGAGGATGATGGCGACATCATCCTGCGCCGCCTGCAGACGGCGGACGGCCGCACCCGTGTTTTCGTCAACGATCAACCTTCAAGCGTCACCCTGATGCGCGATGTCGGGCGCGCGCTGGTCGAGATCCACGGCCAGCATGACGAGCGCGCGCTGGTCGATCCCGGAGCACACCGCGAGGTGCTCGACGCTTTCGGGGGCCATCTCGGCGCCGTCCGCTCGACCGGCGAGGCATGGCGGCACTGGCGCGCCTGCGAGCAGGAGCTGTCGCGCCACCGCGCCAAGGTGGCGGCGGCCG
>NZ_RZTC01000221.1:3760-4092 GCF_004023165.1 Mesorhizobium sp. M7A.F.Ca.MR.176.00.0.0
GGCCGCGCGCGAGGCCGACTATCTGCGCGCGGCGGTGGCGGAATTGACCAAGCTCGATCCGCAGCCGGGCGAGGAGACCGACCTTGCCGAATTGCGCGCGTCTATGATGCGGGCCGAAAAGATCGCTTCCGAAATCCATGACGCGCAGGATGTGCTGTCGGGCCCATCTTCGCCCCTGCCGCAACTGGCCAGCCTGTTGCGGCGGCTGCAGCGCAAGGTGACGGAGGCGCCCGGCCTGCTCGACGATGTCGTCAAATCGCTCGACGAGGCGATGCTGTCGCTCGACGCGGCGCAATCGGGCGTCGAGGCAGCATTGCCGCGCCACCGAATAT
>NZ_RZTC01000222.1:0-4084 GCF_004023165.1 Mesorhizobium sp. M7A.F.Ca.MR.176.00.0.0
CGCCCCTCTCCCCGTCACTGTACGGGGAGAGGATGCCGGCAGGCAGGTGAGGGGCAGCGCCAACGCTCGATCTCTTCATCAAATCAATTCCCCGCCTGTTGCTGCGGCAGCAAATAACCGGTGGTCGACCGGGCGAGCACGAGATAGCGCGCGGCGACGGCCTTGACCTCGTCTGTCGTGACCTTGCGGATGCGGTCCGTCCACTGCTGGACGTCCTGCACATTGCCGCCGGTGGCCAGCGTCGAGCCGTAGATGTTAGCCATGGAATCCTGCTTGTCGCGGGCAAAGGTCATCGATCTGACATAGCGGTCCTTGGCCTTCTCCAGCTCCGATGGCGTGACGCCATCCTTGACGATGCGCACCACTTCGGCATCGACCGCCGCTTCGACGTCGGAGATTTTGGCATCCCCGCGCGGCGCGCCATAGACGGTGAAGTTGGTGTCGTCGAGCATCGTGCCCTGGAAAAAGGCGCCGGCGCTGGATGCGATACCTTGCTGGACGACGAGCGCCTGGTAGAGCCGGCTGCGATTGCCGCCGCCAAGGATCTCCGCCAAGAGGTCGAGCGCTTCCGCCTCGCCCGGCTTGCCGGTGTGATAGGACGGCACCACCCATTGGGTGGAAAAGCTCGGCACGCTGACGCGGGCATCGGCGAGCGTCACCGTGCGCTTGGTGTTCTGCTCCGGCTCGACCGGGCGTATGCGCGGCGGCAGATCGGGGCCGCGCGCCACCTTGCCATAGGTCTTTTCGGCCAGCGCCCGCACCGTGTCCGGTTCGACATCGCCGGCAACGATCAGCACCGCGTTGTTGGGCCGGTAATATTTGTCATAGAAGGCGACAGCGTCGGCGCGGTTCAGCTGCTGCATCTCCTGCATCCAGCCGATGACCGGGATGCGATAGGGCTGGTTCTGCCACAGCGTCGCATCGACCTCCTCGTCCAGCACGGCCTCGGGGCTGTTGTCGATGCGCGAGCGGCGCTCCTCGAGGATGACATCGCGCTCGGTCTTGATGACATCGTCGGTGAGAATGAGATTGCGCATGCGATCGGCCTCGAAACTCATCATCAGCTCGAGCGCCGACGGCGCCACCGTCTCGTGGAAGGCGGTGTAGTCGTAGGAGGTGAAGGCGTTGTTGGAGCCGCCGATATCGGAGATGGCGCGGTCGAACTCGCCCGCCGCATGATTGGTCGTCGCCTTGAACATCAGATGTTCGAAGAAATGCGCAATGCCGGATTTGCCGGGCGGCTCGTCGGCGCTGCCGATCTTGTACCAGACCATATGGGTGACGATCGGCGCACGGTGGTCGGGAATGACGACCACCTCCATGCCGTTGTCGAGCAGGAAATCCGTGACCTTGAACTCGGCCGGAACCGTGTTGGGCAAGACGGGGCTCTCGGCCAGCACCGGGCTGGTCATGACAAAAGCCAAAGAGGTCGCCAACAGCATTCCCCGCAGCCATTCAATCCTGGATGTCATCAACGGCTCCGGTTCTGTCTGCAGACGATAGGCAAGGTACTGGCGACAAGCAAAGTTAATTGTTGGTCATTTTAGAGGCGGAGCTCGGTTCCTCGCCCCCCGTGAAGCGGGGGAGAGGAACCGCCAATCGCGAAGGCGTATCAGGCCGCCTCGATAAAGCGGATGACGGTCTCGCCATAGTTGCGCTCGTCCAGCACGGAAAAGCCGGGGCCCGGCTCGAAGGGCGCCACTGCCGCCTCTTCGACCACGCACAGCGCGCCAGGGCGAAGCCAGCCGCCGGCTTTCGCCGACTGCAAGGCGCGCTCGCCAAGGCCCTTGCCATAGGGCGGGTCGGCAAAGACGAGGCCGAACGGCGCCAGCGTGCCCGCTTCGCCAAGGCCGGTGGCATCGCGGCGGAAGATCTTGGTGCGGCCGGTCAGGCCGAAGGCTTCGACATTGTCGCGGATCAGGCCACGGCCTTCGGCCGATTCCTCGATGAAGACGCCGTAGGAGGCACCGCGCGACAGCGCCTCGAGCCCCAGCGCACCGGTGCCGGCGAACAGGTCGAGCACGCGCGCGCCGTCCAATTGCGCGGCAAAGCGATGCGCCAGCACGTTGAAGACCGCCTCGCGGGTGCGATCGGTCGTCGGACGAATGGCGCTCGAGCGCGGCGTCGCCAGCGGACGCCCGCGAAACTCACCACCGACGATCCGCATTACTTGCCCTTGGGGCCGCCGCGCGGCCGCTCACCGCGTGTGCTGGTCGGACGGTCGCCGCGCGGCTTGCCGAACGGCTTTGCGCCGGCCGGTTTGCCATAGGTCGGCTTGAACGATGCCTTTCGCGCCTTTGCTTCAGCCGCCTTGGCTGCGTCTGCATCGGCCCTGCCCTTGCCGATCGGCCGCGCGCCCGGCGCCATCCAGACATTGGCCTTGCGCTGGCCGGGCGGCTCGATCGGCCGCTGCTCGCGCTCGGATTTCTTGCCGCCGCCTGGCTTGCCGCCAAAAGCACCACGCGGCTTGTCGCCGAAGCCACCGCGCGGTTTGTCGCCAAAATTGCCGCGCGGCTTGTCGCCAAAGCTGCGTTCGGGGCGCGGGCCGCGTTCGCCAAAACTCTTCTCCGCGCTTCTGTCAGGGTTTGTCGACAGCTTGCCCAGAGCCTCGTCGCGGCTGCCTTCGCGGCGCTTGCGGTTCTTGATCAAACCGCCCTCGCCGATCGGGCGGCGCTCACCGTCGCGGGTGAATTTCGGCCGCTCCGGCTCCGGCTCGCGAACTTCCGTGCGCCGCACCGGCTTGTTGGAAAACGGCTTGGTGACATCGGCGTCGAAATTGGCGCCGGATTCCTCGACCAGGCGCTCGCCGAGTTGGTCACGCAGAACCCTGCCCTTGATCTCGAGCACATGGCCCTCGGCGAGGTCATCGAGCTGGAACGGCCCGTAGGAGATACGGATCAGCCGCGTCACGTCGAGGCCGAGCGAGCCGAGAATGTTTCTGACTTCGCGGTTCTTGCCCTCGCGCAGGCCGATCGTCAGCCAGGCATTGGTGCCTTGCTCGCGGTCGAGCGTGGCTTCGATGGCACCGTAGAACACGCCGTCAACGGCAATGCCCTCGCGCAGGCCCGCAAGCGCGCTTTCCTCGACCTTGCCGTGGACGCGCACCCGGTAGCGGCGCAGCCAGCCGGTGGCCGGCAGTTCGAGCACGCGCGACAGGCCGCCATCATTGGTGAGCAGCAGCAGGCCTTCGGTGTTGATGTCGAGCCGGCCGATGGTCATCAGCCGCGGCAATTCAGCCGGCAGCACGTCGAAGACGGTCTTGCGGCCCTCGGGATCGCGGTTGGTGGTGACGACGCCGGCCGGCTTGTGGAACAGGAACAGCCGGGTGCGCTCGATCGGCGGGATTTCCATGCCGTCGAGATGGATGATGTCATCAGGCATGACGTTGAAGGCCGGCGAAGTCAGGGCGCGGCCATTGACCTTGACGCGGCCGGCGGCGATCAGCTCCTCGGCATCGCGGCGCGAGGCCAGGCCGGCGCGGGCCAGCCGCTTGGCGATGCGCTCGCCTGCCTCTTCCGCGCCCTCGGCGGGACGCGGGCGTGGCTTGAAGCTGCCGTCTGACGCACCTTGCGGCCGATCGTTGAAATCCCGCTTCGGGCGATCGCCGAAGTCACGCTTGGGGCGGTCGGCGAAGTCACGCTTCGGTCGATCGCCGCCGTCGCGCGGCGCGCGGTCACTGAAATCACGCGTGGGACGGTCGAAACGCTTTTCGCCGCCCGCTGCCGCCGCAGCCGGTCGGTCGCCCCGCGGTGCATAGGGCTTGCGCGGCCCCTCGCGCTTTTCATAAGGCTTGCGCTCGCCTTCGGCGGCCACCGGGCGATCGCCACGGGGCGCATAAGGCTTGCGCGGCCCCTCGCGCTTTTCATAGGGCTTGCGCTCGCCTTCTGCGGCCATCGGCCGGTCGCCGCGCGGTGCGTAGGGTTTGCGCGGTCCTTCACGCTTCTCATAGGGCTTGCGCTCGCCTTCGGCCGCCATTGGCCGGTCGCCACGTGGCGCATAGGGCTTGCGTGGTCCTTCGCGCTTCTCATACGGTTTGCGCTCACCCTCGGCGGCCATCGGGCGGTCGCCGCGCGGTGCGTAGGGG
>NZ_RZTC01000223.1:0-3977 GCF_004023165.1 Mesorhizobium sp. M7A.F.Ca.MR.176.00.0.0
GTGCCGACCCCCTCTGTCGCCTTTGGCGACATCTCCCCCTCGAGGGGGGAGATTAGCAGCGCTACCCAAATTTCCCCGTCCTCGGGAATCCCTTCGGCACCATCCGTCCGGCCGACGCACGGGCACCGATCCACTCGGCCAGTTCCTCGCGTGACCTTGTGAAGGTGCGGTCGGCCGAATCCTGCCAGGAGAGGCCGGTCTCCAGCGTGAACGGTTTGAGATCGAGAAGGCCGCCATCCTTGTATTTCTGCAGCCGCACGCCCTTGCCGCGGCCCATCTCCGGAATCTCGGCGAGCGCGAACACCAGCATCTTGCGATTCTCGCCGACGATGGCGAGATGGTCGCCGGTGACCGGGATGCAGCGCTTGGCTTCGTCCGGCGCCTTGACGTTCATCACCTGCTTGCCCTTGCGGGTGTTGGCGACGACCTCCTCCTCCGGCACGATAAAACCGTTGGCGTCGTGCGAGGCCAGCAGCAGCTTGCGCTTCGGGTCGTGGACGAAGGCGGTGACGATGTCCTGGTCATTGTCCATATCGACGATGATGCGGATCGGCTCGCCATGGCCGCGCCCGCCAGGCAGCCGGTCGGCGCCGATGGTGTAGAATTTGCCGCCGGTGGTGAAGACCAGCACCTTGTCGGTGGTCTGGGCATGGAAGGCGAGCTTGAGGCTGTCGCCCTCCTTGAAGGTCAGCGTCGAGAGATCGGCCAGATGCCCCTTCATCGCCCGCAGCCAGCCCTTTTCCGAGACAACGACGGTGACCGGCTCGCGCTCGATCATGGCATGTGCGATGTCGGTCAGATCATGCTCGGGCGCGTCGGCGAACTGGGTGCGGCGCTTGCCGAGTTCGGTCTCCGGGCCGAACTTGTCGCGGATGTTGGTGACTTCCCATTTGATCGTCGCCCACTGCTTCTCGTTCGAAGCAAGCAGTGCCTCGATCTGCTTTTTCTCGGCGCTCAGGCCGTCGAATTCCTTGCGGATCTCGAATTCTTCAAGCTTGCGCAGAGCGCGCAACCGCATATTGAGGATGGCTTCGGCCTGGGTGTCGGTGAGCGACCAGCGGGCCATCATCACCTGCTTTGGCTCATCCTCCTCGCGGATGATCCTGATCACCTCGTCGATGTTGAGGTAGGCGATCAGGTAGCCGGCAAGTATCTCCAGCCGTCTTTCGATCTCGCCAAGCCGATGTTTCGAGCGGCGGATCAAAACCTCGCGGCGATGCTCGAGCCACTCCTGCAGTACGCCCTTCAGCGACAGCACGTTGGGCACCTTGCCGCGCGACAGGACGTTCATGTTGAGCGGGAAGCGGCTTTCGAGCTCGGTCAGCTTGAACAACGATTCCATCAAGATGCCGGGATCGACCGAACGGCTCTTCGGCACCAGCACGACGCGGACGTCCTCGGCGCTTTCGTCCCTGATGTCCTCGAGCAGCGGCAGCTTGCGTGCCATCAGCAGTTCGGCGATCTTCTCGATCAGCCGCGCCTTCTGCACGCCGTAGGGTATTTCGGTGACGACGATGCTCCAGGTGCCCCTGCCCTGGTCCTCCTGGAACCACTTCGAGCGCACGCGAAAGCCACCGCGGCCGGTTTGATAGGCTTCGAGGATCGAGGCGCGGCTGTCGACGATGATGCCGCCGGTCGGGAAATCCGGCCCCTGGACAAACTCCATCAGCTTCGCCACCGGCGCGTCCCGGTTTTCGATCAGGTGAAGTGCGGCATCGCAAAGCTCGGCGGCGTTGTGGGGCGGGATCGATGTCGCCATGCCCACCGCGATGCCGGACGAGCCGTTGGCCAGCAGATTCGGAAAGGCGCCGGGCAAAACCACCGGCTCCTCGTCTTCTTCATTGTAGGTCGGCCGATAATCGACGGCATCCTCGGTGATGCCGGACAAGAGTTCGGTCGCCACATCGGTCATGCGCGCTTCGGTGTAGCGCATGGCGGCGGCGTTATCACCGTCGATGTTGCCGAAATTGCCCTGCCCGTCGACCAGCGGATAGCGCATCGAGAAATCCTGCGCCAACCGCACCAGCGCGTCATAGATCGACTGGTCCCCATGCGGGTGGAACTTGCCCATCACCTCGCCGACGATGCGGGCGCATTTGGCAAAGCCCTGGTCGGGGTTAAGCCGCAGCAGACGCATGGCGTGCATGATGCGGCGATGGACCGGCTTCAGTCCGTCGCGCACATCGGGCAGTGCCCGGTGCATGATGGTCGACAGCGCATAGGCCAGATAGCGCTCTTCCAGCGCCTTCTTCAGATCGACCGGTTCGATATGATCGCCACCGCCATTTTCAGGCGGCAAAAGCCTTTTTCCCATGGGCTCGGACTAGCCGAGCGGGTGATTCGCGGCAAGAGCCCGACAGAGATACCGGCCCTTCTGCAACATGAAACCGCACCCCGGGGGATGTTGGCCAACATCAGCCTGTTACATGCGGGTTCTATGGCCAAGCGCGACGGTATCCGGCTATCGGCTCTTCATGACAAATTCACCGGTTTGCGCAAAGACGGTGGGATCGGGTTTGCCTTTCACCGCGATTTTTGACCAATGTGCCGGGACACGCCTTTTTCCGGTCCAGTTCGTCACGGAATGGTGATGGCGCAAATAATTGAAAAAACAATTTCAGGACACTCTCAGGGACCTTGCGATGACAATCAAACGCTCAACTCTCAGGAAATTAGCCCTTTCGACCTTCTTGCTCACGCTGCCGCTGAATGCGGCCCTCGCACAGGATACGGCAGTGGCCGACCGGCTGAAGGCCGCGCTTGTCGCACAAGGTGTCGACATCACCTGGACTGGCGTGACCGGCGACAACACCAGCATGGTGCTGCAGGGCGTTGCCATCAAACCGGCGGCGGAGAAGGAAGCGCTTCCCATCGGCGACGTCAAACTCGAAGGTGTGACCGAGGCAAATGGCGGCTATGACATCGCCACCGTATCGACGGCTGCCTTCACACACAGCAAGGACGGCGTCACCCTCGACCTCAGCCCCTTCGTCATTCATGACATGACAGTTCCGGCCGACGGCGCCACCGGCCCGCTCGGCTCGCTGATGATGTACAAGTCAGCCGAACTCTCGAACATGACCGTCAAGGTCGCCGACAAGACCGCCTTCTCGATGGACGGCCTTGCCATCGAAATCACGCCGCCGGCGGACGGCAAGGCGATGGAATTCACGGCCACCACGGAGAAATTCAACGCCGACCTGACGCTGGTGGACGATCCGAAGTCCAAGGAAGTCATCAACGCGCTCGGCTACCAGAACATCGCGGGCAATCTCGAAATGGCCGGCACCTGGCAGCCCACGGACGGCAAGATGGAACTGTCGAAATACGACATCTCGGTCGAGAATGCCGGCACGCTCGGCATGACCTTCAATCTCGGCGGCTACACGCTGGACTTTATCAAGTCGCTGCAGGAAATGCAGAAGAAGATGGCGGCACAGCCTGAAGGCGCCGACAATTCGGCGCAAGGCATGGCCATGCTCGGCCTGTTGCAGCAGCTTTCGTTCAACAGCGCCTCGATCCGCTTCGACGACGATTCGCTGACCAACAAGGTTCTGGACTATGTCGGCAAGCAGCAAGGCATGTCCGGCAAGGACATCGCCAACCAGGCCAAGGCGATCGTGCCGTTTGGCATGGCGCAGCTCAACAATCCGGAACTGACGGCGCAGGTTACGGCCGCGGTCAGCAAATTCCTCGATGATCCGAAGAGCCTCGAAATCTCGGCCGAGCCGCCGGCATCCGTGCCGTTCGCACTGATCATGGCGGGCGCCATGTCCAACCCGCTCGACCTACCGAAGACGCTCGGCGTCACCGTCAAGGCCAACGAAGACTGATCGAAGTAGTGTCCAGCCGATAGATGGGTAACAGTTTGAACCGGATAGATAGGTAACAGTTTTCCCCCTTATGATGGGTTCGCGGCAGCGGGTTGGCGCGGCGCTGCGGCGAACCAGTTTCCTGTGCTTGTGGTCGATGAAGCC
>NZ_RZTC01000224.1:0-3664 GCF_004023165.1 Mesorhizobium sp. M7A.F.Ca.MR.176.00.0.0
CTTACCTCAAGGACAAGGTCGATCGCGGTTTCGTCGACCTGATCTATGTGCTCGGCGCCGACCATGGCGGCTACGTCAAGCGGCTGGAGGCCTTGGCGCGGGCGATTGCCGGCGACGAGGTGAAGCTCACTGTCCTGCTGTGCAATCTGGTCAAGCTGTTTCGCGAGGGCGAACCGGTGCGCATGTCGAAGCGGTCGGGCGATTTCGTGACGCTGCGCGAAGTGGTGGAGGAGGTCGGCCGCGACGCGATCCGCTTCATGATGCTCTACCGCAAGAACGATGCGCCCCTGGATTTCGATTTCGCCAAGGTGACCGAGCAGTCCAAGGACAATCCGGTGTTCTATGTCCAGTACGCCTCGGCGCGCTGTCATTCGGTGTTCCGGCAGGCGAGCGAGCAACTGGGCGAAGCCAATTTCGACCGCAACAGCCTGGCGTCGGCCGCGGCATTGCTGACCGATGAGGGCGAGATCGGCCTGATCCGCAAGCTTGCCGAATACCCGCGGCTGATCGAGTCCGCCGCCCTTGCGCTCGAGCCGCATCGGCTGGCATTTTACCTCTATGATCTGGCCTCCAGCTTCCACGGACACTGGAACCGTGGCACGGATAATCCGGACTTACGTTTTGTTAAGGTTAACGACCGACAATTGACGCATGCCAGACTAGGGCTGGTGCAGGCTGTTTCGGACGTTTTGACGTCCGGCCTGACGTTGATCGGAGCCGCCGCGCCCACCGAAATGCGTTAGGTTTGACTAAATAACCTGTCACCTTTTGCCCACATTGCGCTGGTAAGGGCCAACCCTACGCGACGTCCATGGCGTCCGAATGAGTGCGAGTTCGGGAACAATAATGGCAGACAGAACCCAGCTGAGAGTAGCCGACAACAACGACATCGCTGACGATGATCCGTTCGCGGAACTGACCAGGATCATGGGATTCGACCCGCGCCAGCCGGTCAGGCCGCAATCGCCCGCCCAGCCGCAGGCCCCAGCCGCCGATCACGGGCTCGAAGAGGGCGATTTCGATATCGATCTCGAGAAAGAAATGATGGGCGAGTTCGGCGCTGACGACAGCGACGCCGCTCCGGTTGTTCAGGCTCATGAGCCGACCTTCGTGCATGAGCCGGCATTCGAAGCGGCTGACGCCAGCGCGATGGACGATGAGCTTTCGGTGTCGCTCGACAACGATTTCCAACTGGACATTGCTGAGATAGACGATCACGTCGCCGGCGCTAGCCATGCGGTCGCAGCTGAAGCGGCGCCGTCCGTCGAGCCGGCTTTCGCGTCTGATTTTGACGATGCCGTCGCCGGTTCGCTTGAGGACGTCTCTCCCTTCGAGGACGATCATTCGATGGCGGACGAGCTGGCCATTTCGCTCGACCAGGATCTCCGGATCGATGAGGAAGCCGAAGAGGCCCAGTACGCTGAAGAGGCCCAGTACGCCGTTGCCGACACGCCCGCTTCTATCGAGCCAGTTGCCTCCGATGACGAATTCGACGATGCGGTGGCAGCCTCGCTTGAAGACGAGCTGGTGCTCGACGACCATTCGGCGGCCGAACAGTCATTCATGGCCGCCGAGCCCGTCAAGTATCCCATGCCGGAGCAGGCGGCGCGTGACGGCCATGCAATCTCCGATGAGAGCTTTGCCGGCCATTTCGACGACGCGATGGCTGATGTCGACATGGATTTCGACGTTCGCGCGGATGAGCCGAATGCCTTCGACGAGCCGCACGCGCATGATGCGCTTGTCGATATCACTGACGCCAACGGCGATATTCCCATCCCTGAAGGCATGTCGGACGATGCTTTCGACCTAAGTTTGGACGACGCGTTTGCCGAAACGGCCGAAGAGCCGGTCGCCGAGGTTGCTGCCGCAACGGTCCAGCCGGCGGCGCCAGAGGCTCATGTTGCGCCGGCGGCGCATGCCCCGGCCGCGGACGAACGGAGCCTGGAAGACGAGTTGAATGCGCTGCTGGGTGCCATGACGGCGCGCACGGCGCCGGTGGCCAGTGAGCCCGTCACGGCTCAGCCGGCTGTCGCCGCCCTGCCGCCTGTTGCCGAGCCCGCCGAGGTACCGGCCGATCTTGTCGGCGACCTCGACTGGGATCTTGACGAACCCGCGCCTGAGCAGGACCGGCATGTTGGCACGGCCCAAGCGGCCGATGCGGATATTTACGACCTTATGCTTGATGAACTCCAGGATACGACTTGGCACACGGCTGGCGATGTCGATTTCGACGATGATGCGTTCGACGCGGCTTTGCCCAAGGATCTTGATCCGCGTGACGAAGCCGCTGACCGGGACAATTCGGCGGATTCTCTCGATTGGCTTGCGGAGCGTTCCCAACCGGCAGAGCCGACGCGTTCGTGGAGCCGCGTGACGCCCGTTCCGCAGCAGCCGTCATTCAGTGCTCAGCCTGCGTTTGCTCAGCCGGCCGCTTCGGTGGCATCCGTGGCCGCCGCGCCGGCAGTCGCCGACATGACGTCCTACCGTTCGTCCGAGCCGGTCGAGGCCGTGGCTCCCGCTGCCCCGGTGTCGGCGCCCCAATCGCGCCAGCCTGCGCATTACGAAGACATGCCCGACGTCGAAACGGTCGATGTACCCGAGCGTGTCGTCGCGCTAGCCGACGATCTCGATATTCCCGAACTGCACTTCGAGGAAGACCAGCCGGCGTCGCCTGGCTACGACGATCTCGATGCGGAGTTCTCCAGCCTTCTCTCCGAGATGAACGCGGTGGAGGTCGCTCCTGTTCCCACGAGCAATGTGGCCAGCGCGTCTTACGATGATGACTCCTATGCCGCGGGCTTCAAGCCGGGCTATGACAGCCTCAAGCCGGCATATGACGGGGTCAAGCCGGGCTATGACGGGGTCAAGCCGGGCTATGAGCCGGAAGCGCGGACCTATGCCGCGCGGCCGATGGACATGTCCGCCCGCGCGGCGGCGCCCACGGGTTATGCCGACGCCTCCGGCTTCGACCTCGACGGCCTGCCAGGGAGCCAGCCGGTTTCGCAAGCCGATGATTTTACTGTCGATGAACTCGACTACGATCCCGAACTCGACGAGGCTATGGCTGTTCCGGGTCTCGGCGAGCGTGAGGCCGGGAGGCCGACGCGCGGACGCGGACTGTTCATCGCCGCGATTGTCGGCGCGGTCGCGGTCGCAGGCGGTCTCGGGGCCTTTGCGCTGTCCTTTGGCGGCAAGGGCGGCAGCGAAGCGCCTGTCATTGTCAAGGCCGACAACGCGCCGATCAAGGTCAAGCCGGAGAATCCTGGCGGCGCCGTGGTGCCCAACCAAGACAACAAGGTCTACGACGCGGTCAGGGGCGCAAAGCCGGCCGAGCCGGTCCAGGAAAAGCTGGTCACCAACGTCGAAGAGCCGGTGGACGTGCAGGCGAAGGACCCGGCCCGCGCCATCGATCTTTCGCCGGACCAGAATGCAGCCGCCGCTGGAACCGATGTCGGCAATGCCGCGCCGATGGCCGGCGCCGCTTCGGCCGACAACGCTTCTGCCGACAATACGGCGCCCGCGCCCAAGTCCGACGACCGCATTGCGCAGGTGCTGCAGGATGCCGACAAGGGCACCAATGCCGATGTCGTCGCCGTTGCGCCGCGCAAGGTGAGGACCATGGTGGTCAAGTCGGACGGTTCGCTGGTGCCGCGTGAAGATC
>NZ_RZTC01000225.1:0-3634 GCF_004023165.1 Mesorhizobium sp. M7A.F.Ca.MR.176.00.0.0
CCGTCACGACTGTCTGCGCGGCCCCGATCACCCAGGCGCTGCCTGCCGGCGATCCCTTTGTCGACCTGCCGGCCCCGGTGGCCGCGACCCCCTGCCAGAACGACAACAAGGCGACGCTCGGTCCAGGCACCTATTGCAGCGGCATGAACCTGAAGGGCAATGTCACGCTTTCGCCCGGCGTCTATGTCGTCCAGGGCAGCTTCAAGATAAACGCCAACGCTGCCATCACCGGCAGCGGGGTGACCATCTTCATGTCGGGCAGTTCGACGGTCAGCATGAATGGCAATGCCTCCGTGCAGCTTAGCGCGCCGACTTCGGGCAGCTATTCAGGCGTTCTGTTCTACGGCGACAGGACCGGTAACAGCGCATCCAGCACATTCAACGGCACAGCGGACTCGCTTTTGACCGGAGCCATCTACTTCCCCAAGCAGCAAGTGAACTATCTTGGCAACTTCTCGGGCAATGGCGGCTGCACCCGGGTCGTCGCCGATACGATCCAATGGTCCGGCAACTCAACCATCAATCAGGATTGCTCAAGCCTCGGAATAGACGACATTCCGGCCGCGCCGTCCGTGGCGCTGGTCGAGTAGCTTCGTGGAGCGCCGATCGATGCCGATCCTTGGCGATGATTCGGGCGTTGCGGCGGTCGAGTTCGCCATGGTGCTGCCGATTCTGTGCCTGGTGCTGATGGGTATTCTGGACGGCTGGTCCTACGTAACGAGTTCACTGTCGATGCGCGCCGGTGTGAAGACCGCCGCGAACCTGGTCATGAGCGGATCGACCGATGATGCGGCGACCCAGGCCCTTGCCATTGCGAGTTGGGAAAATCGGCCGGAAGACGGCCAGGTCACGCTAAGCCGCATCCGTATGTGCGGGGCGACGGTGGTCGACGCGTCCACCATGTGCAGTGGGCCGAAGGTGCCGGCGGTCTATGTCCAGATACAGGCATCGGGCACCTGGGTACCGCCAATTGCCTTCGGCCCATTTGCCACTTCCACTGTAATCGGTCACCAGGAGACGATCCGTGTCCGCTAGGGTAAGCGCGTTCCGGCGGGATCGATCGGGCGGGGCCGGGCTGGAGTTCGCGCTGATCGCGCCCTTCCTTGTCATGCTGCTGTTCGGAATCTTCGCCTTTGGCTGGTCGATGCACTCGGTCTCCAGTGTTCGCTATACGCTGGAGACGTCAGCGCGCTCGCTACAGCTTAAGAACACGCTGACCCAGGCCGACATTCAATCGATCGCCACGCAGAAATTGCAAGCCTTGGGGTTCAAGGACGTGAACGTCACGATCGCCATCGACCCCGTGAGCGGCGGCTTCCGCATGGCGCATCTCACCGCGGCCTATGCCTTCGTCATCGACTTCCCCTACTTCAGTTCCTTCCCGATCAACTACGCGACAACCGTTACGGTGCCGCTGCTTGGCAGCGGCTAGGCTGTGGCCTGATAGCCTCGCGCTGGGGCTCTGCTTACTTGTACGCCTTGAGCGCGATCAGACCGCCGAGAATGGTTATCGCCATGAGGATCAGCGCCCACGACACAATGTTGTGTGACAGACGCCTCCGGCGACTGCGCAGGGCCCGGTCCCGCCAGCGTTTGGCCTGATCAGCCCCTGTGTTTTGTCGATCCACGTCCTTCTCCACGAGCAGAATGCGACTCATGCCGGCTGGTGTCCAGATCGGCACCGGTTTTGGCGGTCACGATGCAAGCTTGGCACTCAGCCTGCTTTTGATGGCACGGGGCTAGATAATATATTTCGTAGTGCTAATATTAAGGTGACGCTAGGTCATGTCCGACCATCTGTCGGGTGCAATATGGGGGTTCCAATGAGAGTGGCTGTATTTTGCGTGGCTGTCGTTTTCGCTGCGGCTGGTGTCGCTGTTGCCAAGGAAAAGAAGGCAGTGGTCAGTGACGCCGCCGCTTTATGTTCCACCAACCCGTCAGCCAAGAAGCCCGCACCAAATCTGGACTGTGGTTTCACCGGAACCGCCAAATCGGAAGATAGCGGCGCAAAAGCAGAGCCGCGCCTCGGATACGACGCCAATCCGTGGATTGTAACCGGCTTTTGATTTCGCATCGGCGGTTGCCGGTGAAGCGCTGAAGAGGGGCGTCTTGACCGGCGGGCGTCGCCCCCGCGACCGGAGCGTAACGGTCGGGCGCCGTCGAGAAGGAGGAAGCGCAAATGGCCGCCTATCTGATCGCGGATGTAGACGTAAAGGACGCTGCCGCGTTCGAGGAATACCGGCGGGATGTGCCAGCCACCGAGGAGCGTTATGGTGGGAGATATCTAGGTCGTGGCGGTGCGACCAAGGTCTTGGAGGGCGATTGGGAGCCACACCGTTTGGTTATTATCGAATTCCCCGACATGACGTCGTTGATGGGCTGGTACAATTCGCCGGAATACGCCCGCCTTATTGAAATCCGGAAGCGTTGCGCCAACACCAGGATCATTGCGCTTGAGGGGGTTGCAACACCCACTCTTTGACCGTGGTGGCTCGCGTTCATCAGGTAGTATCCGGCTTTTGCGCCCGAATCCGTACACCGCGAAGTCAGCTGTTTAAAGCCGGGAAACCAGGCAATAAATGCGGGCTTACCACTGCGGGGCTTTCTCATTGTCGCAGTGCCCGAGAACCCAACTCGACCGTGCAATGAAAAGCCCGCCACGGGGGCGACCTGCGGCGGGCTCTTGGAGCGGCTACATCCCTGAGGAATCGACCACTTTGTAGCAGGATTATGACCTGTGTGGCCGCGTTAGCCTATGGTGTGATCGCGGAAGACTGCGCGTCAGTTGAAGACCGCGGCAGAGAGCCAGGCGAAATTGGCCACATTGGGAGGGAGGTTTGCGCTAAACGCATTATCTTCTGGTACGCCCAAGGGGAATCGAACCCCTGTTACCGCCGTGAAAGGGCGGTGTCCTAACCGCTAGACGATGGGCGCGCTCAGACGAAGCGGCTTATACTGGCGTTGTGCGCAACCGGCAACCCGTCAGGTGCCACCTTGGACAACTTTTTTCCGGGCCAGCCAAATCAACGATTTCCCGAGGGTTGGCAGGCTTTGATAATTAGCGGCGACACCCATCGTTTCGTCATCCCAGGGTCTCCGCGACGGAGCTTCGCTCCTACTTCGCCCTAGGATGACGAAGTTTGTGGGAGGCTTCGGCTAATCCCGAATGCTCAGAATGGTCACCGGTACGATCTTGGCTGCTAATAGGCCTAAGACCGTCTGCTAGACTAGCCGTCACCGCCGCTGCGCCGGCGGCAGCGCCAGTTCCAGTCGCGCTCGGGGCCGACGTCGACGTGAACCGATTCTGTGTGGCAGTACGTGCCGACGCCGCCGCGGCCGGGCATGCTTCTGATGTAGCTCGCCAGTTCCCATTTCGAAACGCCGGGAACCTGGATATCGGCGGCGGCGCAATACATGTGCAGCGAATTCTTGGCGCCGTTGGCGCGCCGGTTGCGGGCCGGGTCGCGATAGCCTGACGTCACCGTCATCTTGCGGCCGTAGTGGCCTTCGATCGTCTTCAGCACGCGCACCAGCGACGGCTTCAGGCAGGCCACATCGACGCTTTCGTTCTGCTTGAGCAGCCCGTTGGGCGCCAACCGGGCCATGCCGGCGGCTGACGCAACCTGATAGGAGC
>NZ_RZTC01000226.1:0-3597 GCF_004023165.1 Mesorhizobium sp. M7A.F.Ca.MR.176.00.0.0
TACGAATGAGCCGCAGGAGGCATTTGACGAACGGGGAAGCAAGGGCCTCGTCGTCATTGTTGACAGCAGGGCCAACCGGAGGAATTTCGTTGTTCGTCATTTCAGTCTTCGTCTTCGAGGTACGATTTCCTTTTCCTGCGATGCCCACTCCGGGTCGGCTTGCGTGGCCGACGAATGGCTTGGGCGAGCCGATCCCACGCAACAGTGTCCCGTGGCCGACCTCGAGCACGTCCACCAGTGCGAGACCTTTCACCGCGGCGCACATCGTCTGCGCCGCGATCCGACCGGTGGTCAACGCAATTGAAATCCAACCTGCCGCAAGCCGCCGCCCTGCTGCATCGACATACTTGCTGCGAAGAGAGCCTCGATGGGCGGATTGGCCAGTGTTCAATTCCAATTGTCAGTCCCTTCGCGATTCTTGCTCAGGAAGTGACTGCGTTTTTAGTTTCGGGTGCCTTGTTTTGCGGAGCCACACAAAGATCCGCGTGACAGGCAGGCTCACCCGTGTAGTTGGCCAGTGCTTGGAGCAATGGGGTAAGATAGTACTGTTTGGTGTGGTCCGGAATTGGCCCCAGCCGGTCCACCGATTTCAGTGCCACCTCGATCAACTCGATTGCGCGATCTTTGTTGCCGCTCTCGTAATAATACTGAGCTACCGGGAGGTACCGGCGGTATTTAAACGGGCCATCGCCGTTCGGGGGATTGAGTGCCAGTATCTGTTCCGAGAGCTCGTTGCCCATCGCAAAGCGCTCCGCGCGCGGAAGATGGGAATTGTCCATCGTGGGATCGAAGAGTTGGTTGAGGGCCAAGGCCATCCACGACACGGCGTCGGACGTTTTGTCTATCGCGTCCTCGACCAATTCTCGCATGACCGGCATGCCGGTCTTGATGTCGCGCAGCTTGTGAAGCAGAAGATCCGCATGAATCTGCCGGAACTCACAAGAGTCTGGCATCAAGGCGAGGCCTTCTTCGATGGCCAAGAGCGCCGCCGTCCAATCCTCGGCCTGCATCGCCGGCTCAAGTTTGGCGTATATCGGCCTGGTAAGCGACATTTCGCGCGCTGCAAGTTGGTTATGCGCGATGCGCTTTGCATCGGCGGCTTTCGCTTGATAGCTGCTGCGCCAGCTGCCGTTAAGGACTTTCGGCAAAACGTCATCGAGTTCCGCCGGGTGGCCGATAAAAGCGATGTGGCCGTCGCGGTCGACCACGAACGAGGTGGGAATCCCAATCGAAGAGCTGGGATCCATCCAGAGCTTGTTCATTTCGCCAATGTAATCGAACCCGATACGATAATTCAGATTCGGGAACTTCTCGGTCAGCCAGGCATCCACGTTGGTCCGCGCCTCGTCTGCGGTAGGACCCTGTTCGCAGGCGGCAACTCCGACCGCCTCAAATCCGCTGCCTTCATATTTCTCCTGCAGTTCGATCAAATGGGGCATGGCGTCGACACATGGTCCGCACCAAGTCGCCCAAAACTCAACGAGGTAGACCTTGCCGGGCCGAAAGTTCGTGAGGGGCTCGCCACGCAGCCAGTTCTCCACTTTGATCGCAGGAGCCGGGGACCCCATACGCAGTTCCATCTTGGTGTCCAAAGTCATTCCACACCTTTCGTCTCTTTTGTCGCGGAATATTTTCCAGTCAAAATCGGACACGGTCTCGAGGGCATCGCTCCCTCTGGCTTGCTTCAGCGAAGCTCTCACCGTGTTGCCGCACATCAAGCTGCAACGGAGGTGCCAATTCCCTCAGCTCCGGTAAGCGGCGGGAAATGCTTTGAAATTCTCCACGAGCCCAAATGCGGCCGATTGTCGTGAACCCGACATGTCTTCTGCCGCTGTCGGGTTTCGCCCTATCACTCTTGAGAGCTTGGACGGTTCGCCTGTGATTAGACTGGCCTCGGTCCTCGAGCAGTGGCAGTTTGGCGCCAGTTCGAAAGCGCGAACTCGCCGGCTTGGTCCTCGTGCCGCCACCGCCGCGTGTGGATTCTTGCCCCGGAGTCAAAATTCGCCTCGCGGTTGCCAACGGCGGCATGCGCTCAATGCGCGTGGCGTTGAGCCCCGACAGCACGTAATGGTACCAATTAGTGGATGCCCGTCGCTGCCTCCACTTCTCCAGCCAAGCGCTCGAACGACGCTACCTACCCACGTTCGAGCGCGACCGCGGAATCGCAGACTGCCGAACGTCAGCCGTTGCGAAAGGTGTAGCCGTACCCGTTGATCGCCGGCGCGCCGCCTAGATGTGCGTAGAGGACCCTCGATCCCTGTGGAAAGAAGCCCCTCTGGACGAGGTCGATCATCCCTTGCATCGATTTGCCCTCGTAAACGGGGTCCGTAATCATGCCCTCGAGCCGCGCGCACAAACGGATTGCCTCTTTGGTTTCTTCCGATGGAACGCCATAACCCGGGTACGCGTAGTCCATGAACAACACCACGTCTGCCTCGACAATTTCCGCTCCGAGGTGGACGAGCTTCGCTGTATTTTGGGCGATGCCAAGCACCTGCGCCTTGGTCTTGGCGGGCATGGCGGAGGCATCGATACCGATCACGTTGCGCTGTCGACCATCCTTGGCGAACCCGACGAGCATGCCGCCGTGGGTTGAACCAGTCACCGTACAGACGACGATATAGTCGAAGGCAAACCCAAGCTGCTCTTCCTGGGCACGCACCTCCTCAGCGAACCCCACATAGCCCAGGCCGCCGTATTTGTGGACAGAGGCGCCGGCAGGTATCGCATATGGCCTGCCGCCCCTTGCCTTGACTTCATAAAGTGCCTTTTCCCAGCTGCGGCGGATGCCGATGTCAAAGCCCTCGTCAACCAGGCGCACCTCTGCCCCCATGATGCGGCTCAAGAGGATATTGCCGACCCGGTCGTAGACAGCATCATCATGTGGGACCCAGCTCTCCTGGACCAGGAGGCATTTCATGCCGATCTTGGCGGCGACCGCAGCGACCATGCGCGTATGGTTGGACTGCACGCCACCGATTGTGACGAGCGTATCGGCATCTGACGCGATCGCGTCGGGCACAATGTATTCGAGCTTGCGCAGCTTGTTTCCGCCGAACGCGAGACCGGAGTTGCAGTCCTCGCGTTTGACGTAGATTTCCACCTTGTCGCCCAGATGCTTGCCGAGGCGGTCGAGCCTCTCGATCGGCGTGGGTCCAAAGGTGAGCGGATAACGTTCGAATTTTTCCAGCATGCTATCTCCAGCAAAAAAGTACCTGAACCGGCTACGCACCGGTCAGCCCAGGGGTATGGTCGCGTGTTAGCCGAACACAGATTCCCTATACGATCAGCTCAGTCATCAGAGGGTGACCAAAATTGGTGTGGGTCTGAGCACTGATCCTGTCATCCGCGCATCAAAGCAGCAGCACATGCTGGGCATTCGACCAAGCCGGGACACAGCTGAAAATTGCATTCCGCAGTTGATCAGAGTGAGACGACTGGTACCCGAGCTTTCCTGTAACCATCGGCATGCTGGCCCCTGTGGCGAGTTCCACGAGCGCGGCTAGAGGACTGCCAGATCAGAAAGAGCACGCGGCCGAAGGAGCCGGCCTGAAGCAGCAGCGAACAGGCCAGCGTCGTGACGACTGCCACACGGAG
>NZ_RZTC01000227.1:0-3569 GCF_004023165.1 Mesorhizobium sp. M7A.F.Ca.MR.176.00.0.0
GGCATACCTATAGAAGATGTCGCCAAAGCCCATCCAGGACAAAAGCATGACCATCAATCCCAATCCGCGCTCGGTCGTTGCCGTGCGGGCTACTGTTCCCGAAGATGCCTTTACAGCCGGGGCGCTTGGCACGCTCAGGGAAGGCAGCGGCGTCGTCATTCGCAATGACGGGCTGGTGTTGACCATCGGCTATCTCATCACCGAAGCGGAAGAGGTCTGGCTGACCAGCCATGACGGCCGCGTCATCCCCGCGCACGCGCTCGCCTATGACCAGGAATCGGGCTTTGGCCTGGTGCAGGCGCTGGCGCCGCTCGGCCTGCCGGCCGTGGCGCTGGGCGATGCCGGCAAGGCCAGGATCGGCGACGCCGTCGTGCTGGCCGACGGCATCGGCCAGTCGGTGCAGGCCAGGATCGTCACCAAGCAGGAATTCGCCGGCTATTGGGAATATCTGCTCGACGAGGCGATCTTCATTGCGCCCGCGCACCCGTCCTGGGGCGGTGCCGGGCTGTTCGGCGCCGACGGCTCGCTGCTCGGCATCGGCTCGCTGCGCCTGCAGATGAGCCGCAACGGCGAGGTGGCCGACATCAACATGGTGGTGCCGATCGATCTGCTGCCGCCCATTCTCGACGACCTCCTGACGCGCGGCCAGGTGGCCAAGCCGCCGCGCCCGTGGCTCGGCGCCCTGTCGGCCGAAAGCGACGGCAGGGTGGTGGTGATGAGCGTGACCGAGGGCGGCCCGGCGGCTAAGGCCGGCCTGCGTCAGGGCGACATCATCTCCGACATCCGCGACGGCGCGGTCGACGGGCTGGCCGATTTCTATCGCAAGCTGTGGGAGAGCGGCTCGGCGGGGGCGGAGATTCCGATGCGGGTGCTGCGCGACGGCCGCGAAACCTGGCTGCGCGTCAAATCGGCCGACCGCGGCAGTTTTCTGAAAAAGCCGCAGCTGCAGTAGACGCGTCGATGGCGTCCGCGATGTCATCGGGTTGCCAATTCGCCCGACGGGCAGCCGCTCGGCCATCGCGGTCTCCAGCCCGGCGGGATTGCCCAGCGCCTCGCGCGCCTGTCGCAGCCGGTTCTCGCCGCGACCGGCGATGATCACCTCGGCCCCAGCCTCACTGCAGCGTCGGGCCAGCGCCAGACCCATGCCGGAGCCGCCGCCGACGATCAGGATTTTCTGATTTGAAATGCTCATTCGCTCTGCCTTTGCTTGGATGGAGAAGGGCAGGGAATTGGCAGTTCGGTACGGCAAGTGAAAACGGAAGAAACCGATAGCGCTATCGGAAGCGCCGATGATGCAGGGCGATCAGTTGCCGCAAGCGGTGAAGGCAGCGCCCGGGTTCCAATCCTTGAAAGCGATGGCCTGGCCTTCGACCGAGACGGTCTTGTGCTTGGTGCTGCCGTCCGGCTGCTTCTCGCTGCCGGTGCCTTTGCCGGTCAGCACATTGTACTCGCAGGCGCTTTCGGCATTCTCCTTCAAATAGTCATCATGGCTATAGGCGAAGCCGGCGACGATGAAGGCACCGTTGCGCCAGGCGATGGTCAGCGTCATGTCGGTCCGTTCGCTTCCGACCGGCATCGCTGGCAGGTAGAATTTGATCGAACCGTTGGGCAGCATCGTCAGTTCCGGCTCGGTGTCGGAGTTCTCGTAGCCCGGCCGGTCGTAGCCGTTCCATTCCCCGTGGATCTGCTCGTGCACGATCTCGACAGGCTTGAGGTAATTGTGCTCCTTGTCCCTGAGGAAGAAGTGGACGTCCATCGGCTGGCCGGGCTCGGTCTCGACCACCATGGCAAGATCGACGGCGCCATCGCCGTTGAAGTCGCCAGTCACAGCCGTGACGATTTTCCGGGTTTCGATCGGCTCCGCAAGGGCGAGGCTCGGCAACAGCAAAGATAGAAAAGCTAGCAGCAGAGATTTCATGGTGGCATATTCCCCCAGACTGACACCTTGCGGTCCTATAGCATGGCGGTGGAATATCGCGCGCCCTCTCTTCTCCCCGACGAAGTCGCGCGGCGATGCTTTCTTCGCTTTGTGGTGACGCAACTGACGAAAACTGACAGCGATCTGTGCCACATGCCGGGCGATGACGATGGGCGCAATGCGGGGCAATACGACAGTGGGAGCAGGAACTATGGTGGCGCGAGCGGCACTGAACAAACAGGCCGGCTAATGGCGCCGGTCAAGGTCGATCCCGACAAGGTGCACGAGTTTCCGGATGCGGGCAGCTTCTACGCGTGGCTCGGCAAGCACCACGCCACGGAAACCGAAGTGTGGATCAAGGTTCACAAGGTGGGGTCGGGACTGAAGTCGATCACGCCGAAGGAAGCCATCGACGTGGTGCTGTGCTTCGGCTGGATCGACGCGGTGCGCAAGGGGCTGGACGACAAGAGTTTCCTGCAGCGCTACACGCCGCGCAGCCGGAAGAGCATCTGGAGCCTGATCAACATCGACAATGTCGCGCGGCTGGTCGAGGAGGGCCGCATGACCGAGCATGGGCTCAAACAGGTCGAGGCGGCCAAGGCGGACGGGCGCTGGGCGCGCGCCTATGGCAGCGGCAAGGAGATGAAGATCCCCGATGATCTGCAAGCGGCCATCGACGCCGAGCCCGCTGCGAAGGCGATGCTCGAAAAACTCAGTGCGCAGAACCGTTTCGCGCTCGCCTTCCGCACCCACAACATGAAGACCGAGGCCGGGCGCAAGAAGAAGATCGAGGCGTTTGTAGCAATGCTGAAGCGCGGCGAGACGATCCATCCGCAAGGCAGGAAGTAAGCCGCTCAGGCTCTTTCTGCGGCGAGGGGTATGCGTTGCGCATGCGGCCCGCCACCCGATTCCTGGGCAGATTGCGATCGGCACTCAGCGTCGCATGAAGTGCTTCAGTATCTGAATCGCCGAATTGTTATAAGCATCTGTTTTTGTGCGGATTTGACAGGTGTCTGTCGCGCATTTCCTCCGGCATTGCGTAGCCAAGAAAAAAGCCGCCCTCGCTTTGCGAGTGGCGGCCTTTTCCCGGGAGGAAGTCAGGAAGGAGGGGCAATCAAGCAGCCTTGGCGTGCTTGATGGTTCAAAGGCAGATACTATTGGTTCAAGTCGACCGGCGTCACGCCAAGGAGTTTCAGGGCGTTGGCGTAGGTCCTGATGCCTTGTGCCTGTTTGCGCTCGGCACAAAACCGGTTCGCCTTGTCCTGGAGCGCGGTTGCCTCGGCGATCTGGCTCGCACTGGCACCGGGTTTGGCTTTGGTCTGGATGGCTCCGTCGAGTTGAAGACCGAGCTGGCTGCAATATTCGCTCCGGGTGACCGCTGCTTCCGCACCCGATTGTGCGACCGCCAGCATGGCGAGCGAAATGCCTGTCAGGGCACCCATCCATCCGGTCGAACGTCGTTGCATGTTTTGGACCATTTCTTCGCGTTGTGCAGCAGCCCGCTTGACCGCCGCGAGGGTGGTTATGACAGGCGATGTTTTCGCGAGCTTTTCCCGGATGTTGTTTCTTGTTTCTGGAGTGTGTCTGGGTGGGTTGTCCCTTCTCCCCCTGTGGGAGAAGGTGGCCTCGCGAAGCGAGGTCGGATGAGGGG
>NZ_RZTC01000228.1:0-3560 GCF_004023165.1 Mesorhizobium sp. M7A.F.Ca.MR.176.00.0.0
CTCTTGCAAAAATGCGAAAGAAAATTACATGCGGTTTTCGCATGGCTGCCAAGCCTTGGTCGGCGCGCAATATTTAGTGCTCCGGGCTTGACGGTCCGCGGTCTTACGAGTAGAAGCCGCCCAGTCAGAACCGATGTGAGGCTCTCCCTTCCGAAGCGACACGCTTTGGAGTTTGCCTCAAACAGGGTTCGTTTTACGAGCGAAAAGACATTTCCGGCGTGCACGAAGCGGCTTCCGCTTCCTCTGCCTTTTGTTCGGGCAAGACCGCGAGGCGCGGTTTATGGCCCGAATTTGCGTATGGAAATGACGCTTTGAGCGGCCCTGACCGGGCGAGACACGGAATTGAGAGACAAGAGGGTTTAATGCCTACCGTCAACCAGCTGATCCGCAAGCCGCGCATTGCGCCGGTGAAGCGCAACAAGGTCCCGGCCATGCAGCAGAACCCGCAGAAGCGGGGCGTCTGCACGCGCGTCTATACAACGACGCCGAAGAAGCCGAACTCGGCGCTGCGCAAGGTGGCCAAGATCCGCCTGACCAATGGTTTTGAAGTGATCGGGTACATCCCCGGCGAAGGCCACAACCTTCAGGAACACTCCGTGGTGATGATCCGCGGCGGCCGCGTCAAGGATCTTCCGGGCGTTCGCTACCACATCATCCGCGGCGTGCTCGACACGCAGGGTGTGAAGAACCGCAAGCAGCGCCGTTCGAAGTACGGCGCCAAGCGTCCGAAGTAAGGGGCGTCCGAAGTAAGATTTTCCGGCCTTGGCGCTCCTTGGGTGCGTCGGGTTATGAGATTGAGAGACAAAAGCCATGTCGCGTCGTCACAGTGCAGAAAAGCGTGAGATCAATCCGGACCCGAAGTTCGGCGATCTGATCGTCACCAAGTTCATGAACGCCGTCATGTATGACGGCAAGAAGTCGGTCGCCGAGACCATCGTCTACGGCGCGCTCGACCAGGTTCAGTCGAAGACCAAGCAGGAGCCGGTCACCGTCTTCCATCAGGCGCTCGACAATGTCGCGCCTCATGTTGAAGTGCGTTCGCGTCGTGTCGGTGGCGCCACCTACCAGGTTCCGGTTGATGTGCGCCCCGAGCGCCGCCAGGCATTGGCCATTCGCTGGCTGATCGCTGCGGCCCGCAATCGCAATGAGACCACGATGGTCGACCGCCTCTCCGGCGAGCTGATGGATGCGGCCAACAACCGCGGCACGGCTGTCAAGAAGCGTGAAGACACCCACAAGATGGCTGAAGCCAACCGCGCTTTCGCGCACTACCGCTGGTAAAGCGCGAACGAGACTGAGAGGCAGCTACGATGGCCCGCGAATACAAAATCGAAGACTACCGCAATTTCGGTATCATGGCGCATATTGACGCCGGCAAGACGACGACCACCGAGCGCGTCCTCTACTACACGGGCAAGTCGCACAAGATCGGCGAAGTCCACGACGGCGCTGCCACCATGGATTGGATGGAGCAGGAGCAGGAGCGCGGCATCACGATCACCTCCGCCGCGACCACGACCTTCTGGAAGGCTCGTGACGGCAAGATGCACCGCTTCAACATCATCGACACCCCCGGCCACGTCGACTTCACCATCGAAGTCGAGCGTTCGCTGCGCGTGCTCGACGGCGCCATCGCGCTGCTCGATGCCAATGCCGGCGTTGAGCCGCAGACCGAGACCGTCTGGCGCCAGGCCGACAAGTACCGCGTTCCGCGCATGATCTTCTGCAACAAGATGGACAAGATCGGCGCCGACTTCTATCGCTCGGTCGAGATGATCGGTTCGCGCCTCGGCGCGCATGCCGTTGTCATGCAGCTGCCGATTGGCGCCGAGACCGAGTTCAAGGGCGTCGTCGACCTCGTCGAGATGAACGCGCTTGTCTGGCGCGACGAGACGCTGGGCGCTGCCTGGGATGTCGTCGAGATCCCGGACGACCTCAAGGCTCGTGCCGAAGAATACCGCGAGAAGATGATCGAGGCCGCCGTCGAAATGGACGAGACGGCGCTTGAAAATTACCTCGAAGGCAAGATGCCGTCGAATGATGAGATCCGCGCGCTGATCCGCAAGGGCACCATCGCGGTCAAGTTCTACCCGATGTTCTGTGGCTCGGCCTTTAAGAACAAGGGCGTGCAGCCGCTGCTCGACGCCGTCGTCGAATATCTGCCGTCGCCGGCCGATGTTCCCGCCATCAAGGGTGTCGATGCCAAGACCGACGCCGAGATCGAGCGTCACGCCGACGACAACGAGCCTCTGTCGATGCTCGCCTTCAAGATCATGAACGACCCGTTCGTCGGTTCGCTGACCTTTGCCCGCATCTATTCGGGCAGGCTCACCAAGGGCATCTCGGTCGACAACACCGTGAAGGGCAAGAAAGAGCGCATCGGCCGCATGCTGCAGATGCATGCGAACTCGCGCGCCGACGTCGAAGAGGCTTTTGCCGGCGACATCGTTGCTCTTGCCGGTCTCAAGGACACGACCACCGGCGACACGCTGAGCGATCCGCTGCATCCGGTCATTCTCGAGCGCATGGAGTTCCCCGATCCGGTCATCCAGATCGCCATCGAGCCGAAGACCAAGAACGACCAGGAAAAGATGGGCCTCGCCCTTCACCGCCTGGCCGCCGAGGATCCGTCCTTCCGTGTCAAGACCGACGAGGAAAGCGGCCAGACCATCATTTCCGGCATGGGCGAACTTCACCTGGACATCATCGTCGACCGCATGCGTCGCGAGTTCAAGGTCGAGGCCAATGTCGGCGCACCGCAGGTGGCTTATCGCGAGACGATCACCCGCAGGCACGAGCAGGACTACACGCACAAGAAGCAGACCGGCGGTACCGGTCAGTTCGCTCGCGTCAAGATCGTCTTCGAGCCGAATCCGGACAGCAGCGAGTTCGAGTTCGAGACCAAGATCGTCGGCGGCGCCGTGCCGAAGGAATACATCCCCGGTGTCGAAAAGGGCATCAACAGCGTCATGACCTCGGGTCCGTTCGCGGGCTTCCCGATGATCGGCGTCAAGGCGACCCTCATCGACGGCGCTTACCACGATGTCGACTCCAGCGTCCTGGCCTTCGAAATCGCCGGCCGCGCCTGCTTCCGTGAAGCAGCACCCAAGCTTGGCGTGCAGCTTCTGGAGCCGATCATGAAGGTCGAAGTTGTGACGCCGGAAGACTACGTCGGCAGCGTCATCGGCGATCTGAACGGTCGTCGTGGCCAGATTCAGGGTCAGGAAGCGCGCGGCGTTGCCGTCGTCATCAACGCGATGGTGCCGCTCGCCAACATGTTCAAGTATGTCGACAACCTGCGCTCGATGAGCCAGGGCCGTGCGGCCTACACTATGCAGTTCGATCACTATGAGCCGGTTCCGACCGCAGTGGCTCAGGAAGTCCAGAAGAAATACGCCTAAGGGTTTCTTAGCCACCGGGTCGCGCTCCTTGCGCGGTGCCGGATCTGAAGAGCGAATAACAATTTCCCCTTAGCGGGTAGAATAGACGGAGAACGATTATGGCCAAAGGTAAATTCGAGCGTAACAAGCCTCACGTGAACATCGGCACGATTGGCCACG
>NZ_RZTC01000229.1:0-3542 GCF_004023165.1 Mesorhizobium sp. M7A.F.Ca.MR.176.00.0.0
ATCGCAGAGGGTCCGGCTAACCGTCGCTGAAAAGGCGCGCATTGAAGTTCAGCTTCGTCAGAGCGAGAACATCAGCCAGCCACCTGATGGAGCCGCGTGTCACCAAAAACAATGAGCACCTTCAAGGGCGTTGGAACCTCTCAAAATGCGTTGCGATGGTCGATCTCAAGCGCTAGGCCCCGCAAAACTGCACGCCCGCCTTCGCGAAAAAGCTTGAGGTCATTCGGCTTGGTAATCTGGATGCCGGAAATAGTTGTTCCCGCCGGAACCGCGCTGCGGAAGCCCTCACTCTCCGCACCATTGAACCGCGGCCGTGGATAAAAATCTCCTGCGGCGGCTTGCCGTGCCCACTGATGTAGCTGTCAGCGCAGCGGCTGACGATCTCCGCAGCTTTTCCTTAGAGAGGTGAAACTCCCCGAGGCGATCAGACCCGAATGCGCCACAGCACCCTTGAACACAATACCTTCGCCGGTATGCAGGAAAATCTGCGCCCCGCAGCAAGCCTCATTGTTGTCGGCGGGGTTGTTCTTTCTCTTGAATACGAGGCCGATGTAGCAGACGCCGTCGCGGATAGGCGTGGCGGAATCCGTTGTTTGCGGAGACCGCCTTGAGTGTCTGGTACTCGAACCGCTTGAGGTGTTCGACATAACTCATTTGCGCGGGAATCAGGGACCCGCCACCGGGGACAAGGCGCATGATGGGTTCAAGGACATGCCACTGTTCCAGCGTGGTGACGGGCACGGTCCGTGCCCGGCCCCCTTTCGTCCAGCTTACCTGCAAGGCGATATGATCGGCACGAATGGCCGCCTGCGGCTGCAACATCATGGCCTCTTTGCGCCGCAGGCCAAACGCCACTTGGAGGAGAACCGACGCCTTGATATGAGGGGCACTCGATCGTGCCAAGCTTGGCCTGGTTGAGGGTCTGGGGCACGGTTGCGCGTGACTTCGCCACGTTCGGCGACGCCGTACGCGGCATTGTCGCGGTTGACGACATTGACCTTGTTGACCTTCTCCGCCCACCATCGCAGCCAGGTGAGGCGGTTGCGGATACTGGCATCCGAGGTATCGGAATCGAGCCACTTTCTACAAGCGCCTCGACATGCTTGGGTTTGAGGGAACCGGCGGACGGCAGCTTGTAGCCGAGGTCCGCGAGGTCGTTGGCCATTTGCGGCCAAGCCGCGCCGACGGTGTTTGAGTGCCGTAAGAGCCGTCCCGGTTGCGTTGGCACATCGGCCTCGCCCAACTTGGCCGTTCTGGTGATGGCGGTGTCGATAGCGCGGTCAACGAACACCTCTCGGCCCGGATCGCGTTGACGTGCGGACCGAGCGGCCAAGCGACATGCTGAAAAGTAACACTCTGGGCGCCCCCTTCTCTGCCTCGGATTCGCGCCGACTTCACCCGGTTATCGAGCGGCAGCCGATGCCGGTGCTCGCCTTAGCCATAGTCCTGCACAACTGCCACGTGATAGTCTTTGAGCCGTCGGGCAAAGGATGAACGTTCAGCTTATTTCCCTTCCACTACATCCCTGAGTTCTTCGACCGTGAGCATGGGTTTGCGGTGTAGCATCTGGTGACAGTTTGAGCAGACCGCACGAAGGTCGCTCAATCGCGTCTTTTCGCCGGGCCGTATTTCTGCCACGGGCTTCGTATGGTGGCATTCGATGAAGCCAATGCCGCGCTCCTTATAAGTTCTCTCGAAATCAAAGCCGCAAACCGTGCATGCGAATGAAGTCAGGCTCGCCTTGAAAGCGGCGACCAGTTGCGGCTTCCGTTCAATGGCCCAATGAAGCCTGAGCCTGCGCGCGCCTTCTTCTTCGGAACGCTCACCCTCTCTTCCACTAGCATCTGCTCCTAGCTTCGTGATCGCCCTGAACTGCTCTTCGGACAAGTTGTACGAAGTTACCATCCTTTGCCGGCCGGGCTCGAAAATGTTTGGCGGTATTGGTAGCGACTCCCGGAATACGACAATCCGATCTTTTGGGACCGCCCAACGAAAGTACACAAAATCGCTTCGGATGGAGTTCTCTATCTGGGTAAGTGTTTGGTTCATGTATCGATGGGCAACCTGATTGATTTTGGCGAGTTCGAAAACATCAACCGCCATCTGCTCCACCGCTGAGGCTGACGGAGCGGCGGGTTTATCAAGTAATATGGCTCCGTCGTAATAGCCTGCCGCTCGCCAGCCGCCAGCATCGAAGGTCGCTAGGACAAGGCCAAATCTCTGGCCCTCATATTTCTTGGCAGGAAGCGCTACCGTGTAGCCGAGGACCTGTCCATCGATCGCGAAATCAATATTGAAATTCCAGTCCTCGTGCCCGAACCCGTGTTCATGAACGAAGCTGCCGACCCCCTTCTGGCTCAATCTGCCGCGTGACGGGCGAACCCAGCCTTCTGAATTGGGTGCGATCCTGTGTAGCTTGTATTCCAAATTATCCCTCCAAAATGGTAGTTGCTGCGATTAGCCTAAGATGAACCATCTCAGTGCCCTCAGCCTCCGCATTGGCGCAGGGTCGTCGCGGAGTCGGTGCATATGGGCAGCTTAGAACCGCCTCGCATTCTGCAATCTCCGCTTAACCGAGAAACCACCCGTTGTAAGCCTGCCATCTCAAAAATGGTGAGCTTCTGAACGCGTAAACGTTGAGTCCAGAACCACATCGCATTCTGTTATAGACTTGAAATAATTACATTATTTGAAGAGTAAGATTGACTTGGCAAGCAGGGTATAGTATCTGACGTTCCATGAGTTCAGTTGCCGCCTTCAGATCAAATCTGTCGCTTGGCAGTTAACTGTAAGAAGGCAGTCGTTTCGACCAGGATTGGCATCTAATTTGAGAATATTGAAGATCGGATTCTCGAATTAGATGCAATCGTATTTGCTGAAAGGCCGTGAATCCATTGAATCCCATGATCCGTCTTCGAGAAGTACTAGGCCGATAAGGTGTTGACGTTGATTCTCAAATTAAATGCCAATGGCCGGGCTCGATCATTAAATTAAGTGCACATTCTCAAATTAGGTGTATAGCTAACATACTGAAATCGTTGACAAGCCACTCTCATCATTAACTGCAAAGCGACAGTGCTGCGGCCCGCGCTTAGTGCTCTCTCCCGCATCGGTTCAGAGTGTACCCGTTTTCAATGAGAGAGGCGGGCGCGAAAGCCAGAACTCCTGACAAATAATAGCCGCGAACATCGTTTTGTTGAGGCCGACTCTTTGCAGTCCGTCCCTCACATCATTATAACGCTTGAACACATCGCGTCGGCCGGCGCGTTAAATACCGGCGATATGGGGGGGTGATTAATGGCTGGTGAAGAAGCTGCACCATGTCGTCATCGGGGGGCGCCACCGGAGGAGGTGGTTAATCGCGTTGCCGAAATCGTCAGCGGCATCGCCGATGACCCGCAATACCTTTATCAGCGAGGACTTTCGGCGGACGAGTTTAGATTGGCCCTTCCTGCCGCGATCGAGAAGCTTCGCGGCAGCACGGCCGCCAGCAATGCCGATCGGCGTGACTTTCTGGGTATGATTTTCGATCATATGTTGGC
>NZ_RZTC01000230.1:0-3483 GCF_004023165.1 Mesorhizobium sp. M7A.F.Ca.MR.176.00.0.0
TCCTAGGGTCTGCGCCGCGTCGCTTCGCTCCTTGCTCCGCCCTAGGATGACGAAGCGATGGATGTCTTCGCTAAACGGCGCCAGGGCTGCGGGAGAAGGCGGCGCGGCGGCGGGCAACAAAAAACCCGCCTTGCGGGCGGGTCACGTTTCCAGTGGGTCAATTGGCGCGACTCAGCACCATACCCAAAACAGTAGCATAACTGCCCTCATCGGTCAAGAAAAAATTCCTATCCGTCACCGTGCGCACCCAGACGCAAACCGCCCCGCGTCCCACTACTGCTCGGCGAACATCAGCCTTGTCTTGGCGCCGTCCATGGTCGGCGACAGGCTGCGCTGGATCAGCGCCTCGACATGGTCGTTGCGCTGGCGGGCGGAGTCGGCGCCCATCACCACGACGATCAGGTCGCGGCCGTCGGCATTGTAGGAGGTGACGATGTTGAAGCCCGAGGCCCTGATGTAGCCGGTCTTGATGCCGTCGACGCCGCGCACGCGGCCGAGCATGTCGTTGTGGCCGCGCACCAGTTTGCCGCGGAACATGAAGTCGCTTTCGGAGAAATAGTGGAACTGCTGGGGAAAGCGCTGACGCAGCGCCATGCCGAGCACCGCCATGTCGCGCGCCGTCGTCATCTGGCTGTCGTCGGGCAGGCCGGAGGCGTTGCGGAAGGTGGTGCTGGTCATGCCGAGCTGGCGCGCCTTGGATGTCATCATGGCGGCGAACTGATCCTCCGAGCCGCCGAGATATTCGCCGACCGCCACCGCCACGTCATTGGCCGATTTGACGACGATGGCGCGGATCGCCGAATCGACGTCGATGCTCTCGCCGCGCCGGAAGCGCAGCTTGGTCGGCGGCTGCGAGGCGGCATGGTCCGAAACCGGGATCTGCGTCTGCTTGCTGACGCGGCCGGACTCGAGTGCCTCGAACAGCAGATAGAGCGTCATCATCTTGGTCAGCGAGGCCGGATAGCGCTGCGCCGTCGAGCTGACCTCGAACAGCTGCTTGCCGGTCCTGGCGTCAACGACGATGGCCGCATATTTCTGCGCCGGCGCGGGTACGGCCAGCACGCTGTCGGGTGGCGTCGTGGTCGAGCACCCGGCAAGCAGCACCAACAGGGCGAGTGCCGCAAAAAATCTCTGGATGAGCGGAAGGGGGTTGTACAAGGGCAAGTCTGTTCTAGGGTCGGCTGTTGCTGAGATGCGGCGAAGCTAACGTAACGCATGTGATGCGTCCATTTGGTTAATGGCGGCAGCAAGGCATTTGCCCAGGTTTGCGCATATTTTCAGAGCTTGGCGCCGCCCCTCATCTGGCTGCCGCCATCTTCTCCCCGTGAACGGGGAGAAGGACGCTCTCCTCGACGGGTTCGCCAACCGCCGGCGTCGCAGAGTGAACGCCAACGCCGCGGCATCTCCCTTCTCCCCGTTCACGGGGAGAAGGTGCCGGCAGGCGGATGAGGGGCAGCGCCGGCGTCGGCTATCGGCCCCGCCGAGCATCTGCCCCGAAAACGCCGGTTTTCCCGTGTCTTTCCTTGCCAGGGCCGCGTTTCCCGTGGGAAGGGGCGTGGTATCTCAGGGCTTGGGGGCTTGGCATGACGAATATCGGGGCCGGGGGCGCAGCGCCCTCGCTTATCAGGGCATCGCTCAGCCGCACCGGCAAATGGGCCGGCAGTGTCGCCTTTATCGGGGGTGCCGTATCAGACATCCTCAATCCGCTGGCGCCGTTCGCCGCCTATATCGCGCTGATCGCCGCGGTGGCTGCGGCTATCATCGCCATTGCCATCGTGCTCAGGCTGGTGCTGGCGGCCAAGGCACTGCCGGCCTTGATCTTCGCCACAACAGCGGCGGCCGTCGCCGGCGGCGTCTACGGCCTGCAGCAGCAGACCAACGCCCAGAACGGGGTGATCGCAAGCCTGGTGCCGGCCATTGCCGGGCTGCAGCAGTCGATGGGGATCGTGTCCGAAAAAGTGGCCAGGATCGAGCAGACCGTCACGCAAACGCAAAAGACGGTCGAACAGGTCAAGCAGACGACCGACACGGTGGCGAAAAAGGCCGACGAGATCGCCTCGGCCCAGCAGCAGCAGACGCAGCAGACGGCGGAGGTGCAGAAGACCACCGACGAGGTGAAGAAGCAGACCGAGACGCTGGCCGCCGGCCAGGCGCAGCAGCAGGCCCAGACCGAGAAGCTGCAAGAAACGACGCAGCAGATCGCCGCCTCGATCGACACCATCGCCAAGGGCTTTGCCGCCTTGGCCGCGCAAGGCGGGGCGATTGCCGAGCCGAAGCGGCCGGACGAGTTCTACCACAATGCCCGCGTCTATGAGCTGTCCGGCGACATGCTCAATGCGCGGCGCTCCTACCTCGCCTTTGCCGGTTTCGACGTCGACGCCATCGACCCCTACACGCGCTTTGCCACGCTGCTTCGGGTGCAGGACGGCAAGGCCGGCGCGCGCGAAGTGTTCGGCGCGCTTGCCGACAAGGGCAAGGCGCTGTCGATCAAGCTGGTGCATATCCAGCAGTTCGACGACGCCCAGCGCCTCGACAAGCTCAACGCCTTCATATCAGCCAATCCAGATTTCGCGCCGGCCTATTTCCTGTTGGCGCAGGAGTTTTCGGAAGATCGGCTCGGCGCCCAGACGCTGGCCGACAAGCGCAACGAGGCCAAGGCACTGACCAGGTTCGTGTCCTACGAAAAGGATGGCGGGCTGCTCAAATATTTCGTCGACCAGACGCAGCTCGCCGACTGGCTGGACCGCAGCCGCAGCCGGCTGGCCGCACTCGGCGACGTGCTCGACCCCTCCCGCTTCGTGCCTTCGCTGACGCCGATGCGTTCAAACCAGGGCTGGTCGATGACCATCTCGCTGCCGGAGCCGGCAACCGCCATCTCCTGGCGCATGGGCGACAGCGGTCCGTTCACCGACACCGGTTTCCTGGCGATGAACGATCAGACGACCGGCAAGCCGATGGCCAATCCGAGCTTCGAGATGCCCGACAGCACCGTGGCCGGCATTATCGCCATCAAATATCTCGACATCAGGGGCCGCGAGACCGGCCCGTTCGACATCCGCTTCGACCCGGAGACAGCGCTCCAGCAAGGCAACAAGCAGATCCTCGACCAGTTCTGGACCTCGTGGATCGCCTTCGATGCCAGCGGCAATCACGGGCTGGTCTACTTCACCCAGATGCTGTCCTACCGCTGCGCCATCAAGCAGGTGCATTACAGCCTGAACGGCGCGGCGCTCGACAAGGAGATCAAGATGCCGCCTTGCGACAAGAAGGATCCCTACGCCATCCCCTACGACTACCAGCCCTATTTCAAGGTCGCCGATAGCGTGAAATCGATGTCGGTGCAGGTCACCTACACCGACGACACCAAGTCGCCGATACGGGAATACAAGCGGCAGTAGAGGCGCCCACCCTCCCCTTGTGGGGAGGGCTATCGCACGTGGAATTCTTGAGATGTCTGCCCGGCACGGACCCCCACCCCTAACC